>JAQVYX010000047.1 GCA_029004715.1 Acidaminococcaceae bacterium
CTCGCCGGCATAGCCGGCGGTTTATTGTTTCTTCGCTCCCTTGTCGCTCGAAACCATCGCTAAAGCAAAATATACAATAATAAAACCCCGAAGTGCTTAACACTTCGGGGTTTTTCTTTATAAAAGGTATTGAATAAAAATTTTGGCTAGCCCCAAAAAAATGAAGAAACCAAATACATCAGTAGCTGTCGTAATAAAAATGCTAGAAGCAACTGCTGGATCTGCATGCAGAGCTTTTAAAATTAACGGCACCAAAAAGCCAAAAAACCCGGCTATAACTAAATTGCAAATCATGGCAGCAAATATTATCCAGCCCAAATATACATTACCAAACATAAAATAAATTAAAACTCCTGTGATAGCACCTGTTGCAGCACCATTTATAACGCCCAAGAAAATCTCCTTGAGCACCAGACGTTTATTATTCCCCCATTTTACCTCGCCTAAGGCAATGCCGCGCACTACAATAGCCAAAGTTTGCGTACCGGCGTTACCTCCCATGCCAGCCACAATAGGCATAGCAACCGCCAACGCAACCACACGAGAAATAGTACTTTCAAACATTGATACGGTAAACGCTGCCAAAAAAGCAGTTAGCAAATTAACAATAAGCCAAGGAAGACGCATACGCACAGAATCCAGCAAAGAACTAGCGATGTTTTCTTCTTTACTAACGCCACCTAAGCGCAACATATCCTCTGTGTGTTCTTCTACTATAACGTCAATAATATCATCGACAGTAATTATCCCCAACAAACCTTTGCGCTTACTAACTACAGGAATAACAGGTAAATCATATTTAGAAACTAATCTTGCAACTTCTTCTTGGTCTGCTTCCGGTTCCACAGATATAACATTCTTGTGCATAATGTCCGCTAACATTGCCGTATCTTTCGCCAAAAGCATATCACGCAAAGCAACTGTTCCTACCAACTGTTTCATCCCGTTTAAAACAAAAATAGTATTTATTTCTTCTGTTTTTGGCGCAATTTCCCTGATTTTTTGCAAGGTCTCTGCTACGGTCAGTTCTTGCCGGAAGGAAATATACTCGGTAGTCATGATACCGCCAGCAGTATCTTCGGCATAGCCTAGCAATTCTTGAATGATTTTTTGTTCGCCAAACTGCATCAGCCTGACTATTTCCTTGCGGTTCTTAACCGGCATATCACCAAGTATATCTACAATATTATCTTTGGACATAAAACGCATCAGCTTTATAATGCGATTATTATCCAAAATACGCATCAAACGTATTTGTAAAGTTTCTTCTGCGTGCTCTAAAATATCTGCTAATTTTTCATTTTTTAGTAATTGACATAAATAGAGAAGCTCCGCATCGGAAAACTTCCCCATAACAATACCTAGATCAACAGGATATGCAGTTTCTACAATTTGACAGAACTTAGCATCATCTCTAACAGCTAAGGTTGCCTGTAATTCCTCAAGCAATAGCTCTTCTTTATCCCGTACTTTTTCTTCCTCCATGTGCCTGCACCTCGCTTATATTTAAGACGTTTAGGTCAGAGCCCCTCCATGAAGAGTTTATTATTAAGTTATATGAGGAGAATGTATACCAAATAAAAAAATATATATTTGCTATTTTCCCACGCACAACTAATACTTCGCCCTACAGGACTAGGGCTACTACTGCCACTAGCTTCCATTCTCCTCACCTACCTTTTTATGTAATAAAAATTCCTGACACCTAACTAAAATGCCAAGAAATATTTACCGCCTTATTTTTATCTGAGCTTTTCAGCAAAAATATAAACTAATCGCCGATTACTCTTACTTCCGGTTCTAAATGCACTCGGGAATATTCATAAACACGGTCTTGTACATCTTTCATCAATTGCAAAACATCGCTGGCTGTAGCGTTACCAATATTAACAACAAAACCCGCATGTTTTTCTGAAACCTGAGCTCCACCAACTGTGTAACCTTTAAGGCCAGCCTCTTCAATAAGTGTGCCTGCATAATAGCCGTGTGGCCTTTTGAACATACTACCGGCATTAGGTAAATCCAAAGGCTGTTTAGTAACACGAGAATCGGTAAAATCTGCCATTTTTTGTTTAATAGCTTCAGGCTTTCCTGAAACTAATTTCATGTTTATCTCGGTAATAACGCAGTCCATAGCCTGTATCGCACTATGACGATAACCAAAATCTAAGTTCTTGCCTTTAATTACTTTTGAAGAACCGTCCTTAATATACATGACGGTAACACTTTTGACCACATTTTTCATTTCACCATCGTAGGCTCCGGCGTTCATAAATACTGCCCCGCCCAAACTACCTGGGATACCAACAGCAAATTCCAAACCTGTTAAATTAAAACTAGCTGCCTTGTTGGCAACTGCTGCCAGAGAAACTCCTGCGTCCGCCACAATAAAGTTCCCATTACACTCTACTTTTCTTAATGCGTTGCCCAACTTAATTACTACACCACGCACACCATTATCTTTAACCAAAATATTGGAACCATTACCCAAAATAGTCAATGGTAGTTTTTCCAAACTAATACAGAGCAGCAATTGCCGTAACTCTTCCACATCTTTAGGCATAACTAAAAGATCTGCTGGCCCGCCAATGTGAAAAGATGTATGGTTCTTCATTGGCTCTTGTAAATAATATCTCCCTGGCATATTCTCATGAAGCCATGCACAAAATTTATCCAAAGTTTTCAACCCTCTACCGCTTCTTTAATAGTGTCACCGATAGATTTAGAAATATCTCCAACCATCATTTGAAAACGTATATAAGTTTGCAAATATTCAGCAGCCACAGGATTTAATTGCAGTACTTCATAGAGTTTTTGTACTTTTTCCATTTCTACTTTATCAGGAGTTTTACCGCTATATTGAGCAATTTCCAACTCTTGCTTTTTTTGTAAAAAATCTTTAACCAATGGTTCTGCGGTTTTATCTCCTGCCAATTTTACACGAGCCTCTTTCATCATAGAAAATTCTCTAGACTCTTTAAGGGCTTTACATAAACTATTAACTTCATCATATACATTCATCTTATTTTCCTCCCTATTACTTGTATAAATTATTTAATATCGCCTATACTTTGTCTACTTTTATACCATTTATACCTACTAGTATCTTAACATACTATTGTATAAAATGAAATCATTGCAAAGTATCAGGTTCTATATTTAGCAGTTGATACTTTGTATCGGGTATATAGTCAAAGTGCCACCATTCCATATCGCTGCCTACAAAACCTTCTAATCCCATCATTTCCCGCAATAAATCACGCTGCCAGCGCTGAAGTTCATTGCCGCCGATAAACCCGCTATATTGTGCCGGTGTTAGTTCATCAAAATCACTTATCATCCGCACAGGTTCTCCATTACTTAAATCATAGAGACTCACATCTACAGAGCGCCCAGTATTATGTGGATACCCTTCCTCTGCTGTTGGCAATATTTTTTTGTACTTTTGTGGCAAAGCCAAGGTTGCTAGCTTAAAATCACTCCATGAACGATAAGCTTCCCATATTATTAAGCCGTAACCGTATTCCTTTAAGCGTTTCTGAACTCTAGCTAAAGCCTCTGCGGCCTCTTGGTCTAGATATGCTTTTTTGCTCTTAACTAAAGGCACCCCAAAAATATTGTTCTTGGTTGTATAACGCAAATCATAATGTAAATCAGGGATCACTAACGCCAAATCTACTAAAGTTGCTTTATTTATTGCTGTCTGCTTGGGAAGTTTTGCAGCCTGAGCCTCTTTTTGTAAAGTCTCCCACGGTTGTTCAACGTTTATTCTAAATGGTTTTCCATCTTCGCCCCTGGTAAATTTACGCGTATAATTATATTGCCCTATCCTAATACTAACACCATTACCATTTTTATCTCGCTCAAATTTTAAGCTGCTTTCCGCACTAGTCAGAGGTCCAACCTCATTGATGGTATAGGAATCATAGTGTTCCTTTGTTAGGGGATAAATATTGCTATGGCTAAAATCTTCATCAGTTTGCAAATAGCGGTATGCAACAGATAGTTTTCCACCAGCCTCTCGCACTAAAAAAATAGAGTTATTCCCTGTATAAAGACCTATAAGTGCATCTTCGGCCTTTTGCAGCGGATCAGGTTTAACATCAAAAGCGCCTGCCACTAGTGGCATTCCTAGGACTATAATAAAGGTCGCAAGGCTTAATATTTTTTTTAACATCAAAAATCCCCCCTGAAATCACAGGGATTGCTGCCTCCCCAAACTATATCCCGGTAGTTTTCCGGGAAGGTATCTCCTTCAGTATTAAAAATTAGCAAAACAGAATCTTTGTTAATACCCATATCAGTTTTCAAATTATGATACTTGTCCAAAAGTCCTATAACACCGGCACCAATTGCTCCTGATTCTCCTGCCGTTATTTTGGGATCACTACCTAGTGGATTACCCAAAATACGCATTCCCAATGCGGTCACTTCATCATGACAGCTAAGAGCAAATGAACTGTAATTTTTAATTATTTCCCAAGCCAACGGATTGACCTCTCCACACGCCAAACCAGCCATAATTGTGCTTAAATCTCCCTCAACATTGCAAGGTTTACCTTCTTTAAAAGAACGATAGAAACAATTAGCAGTGGCTGCTTCCAAAATAGTAAACACCGGCTTCTTGCCGTAGCCACGATTAGCAACTACCGCCTGTACCGCTGCTGCCATTGAACCAACTCCTGCCTGAGCAAAAATATGTGTCGGTATCAATGGGATTTTATCTAGAGCCTCAGCTGCCATAGTACTATAGCCTTGCATAATCCATAAAGGTATTTGCTCATAATGAGGCCAAGCCGTATCTTGAATAATTACCCAGCCATTGGTATTAGCATCCTCAGCCAAAAGTCGTACTGTGTCGTCGTAATTAAGGTCCGTAACTTTAACTGTCGCACCTTCATGCTTTATTGCATCCACTCTGGCCTGTACAGATCCTTTAGGCATATAAACCACAGCAGGGAACCCTAATAGGCGAGCAATCCAAGCAACACCACGACCATGATTACCATCCGTCGTCGTAGCAAATGTAATATTATAAACTTTGTCTTGAAGCTTTTCATAAGTTAATTCATCAAAACTCAAAGGACGTCCGCTTTTTTGGGACAAATAAGAAGCTATGGCAAAAGAACCACCCAAGGCTTTAAAAGATTTTAAACCAAATCTTGGTGCTTCATCCTTCACAAAAATACTCTTAACGCCAAACCACGCTGCCAGTGCCTTTAACTCTAGTAAAGGCGTTTCATGATAATAACCCCACATGCTGTTATGAAAAGCCCGCACTTTTTTTACTTCATCGGAAGCAAAAGGTTTGAGACAATCAGTGTTTTTATGTAAGGGTTTATTCTTGGTCAATTCAAGTGTAAGCGAAAGCATGTATTTCCCCCCCTGCCTTTAAAAATCCAGTTAGTTTAATACCCATAATTAATTATAACATTTATGCTCGTTGCGCTAAATATGGTTAAGAATTTTTATCTTGCAAATTTTTAACTACAATGTAGATAATCACAATAATTACTGCCACATCGGTAATACCACCGGAACCGACCTCGTTCCCACGTAATAGTCCGAAATATAAAGCAGCAACTACTAAAATTGCTAGACTCTTATGGCTCATAATAACCTCCTCTACATCACGGCTACTTTGTCTAGAAGTCCCCAATACCGAGCTTGTTAAAGTTAATAAGAATATTTTTACTTGATAAATTCCTCTCGGACATCATTAAGTACGTTTATTTTACTACGCACCTTGGCAATATCTTCAGGGTCAATCTCACACTCTAAAATGGCCTCTTTGTCATCACCTTCAATTATTATTTTCCCAGTAGGGGACACCACCATTGAATGCCCGTAGAATGGTTCACTCTTAAAAATTCCCGTACAATTAACAGCACAAATAAAAATATGATTTTCTACTGCGCGTGCTTGTACCATTAATCTCCAGACGTCGCCCCTTGAAGTTGGCCATTCTGCCGGCACAAAAATCATTTGTATACCTGTTAAAGCTAAATGTCTAAACATTTCGGGGAAACGCAAATCATAGCAAATAGCATTACTGCAGATTAGATTGTCTAATTGATATCTAGATAAATGATTCCCTGCTGCGAAAAATTTTTCTTCATGAAATAAGCCAAAAAGATGAAATTTACTATAATAGTCCAATACCAAACCATTTTTATCAATAACCACAGAAGTATTATAAATTTTACCGTCTAGCTTCATGGGGATAGATCCAGCTACAACATTACATTTATTTGCAGCTGCTATTGTTTGCATAGCAGTTATAACATTACCATCCATTGTTTCAGCATCTTCTTTAATATGTCCTAAAGAATAACCAGTCGGCCATATTTCCGGCATAATCACCACATCATTCCCCATTGTGGCTTTGCTCAAAAGCTCCAAACCATGTTCTACATTTTGGGATTTATTTTTTTCTTGTATGTCCATTTGTAAAAGCGCTATTTTCATTTTGTTCCCCCTTTCGGCATTAGTCCCTTTTTAGCCAGTTTATTAATAACTACTCGTTCAATCTTGCGCGTTAAACGCGTTATTATAAATTCTTTTTTTGACAGCGATTCTACTAGAAGGACTTTTAGTCCTAATTTTTTAGCACCCAAAACATCCGTAATTAACTGATCACCAATAACTAGAACTTCGCCGCGTTCTTTGATTTTTAGACCATGTAGTGCCCGTTTAAAGCCTAGTGGCAGTGGTTTAGCCGCCCAACTTACAGCCGGCAATTCCACCAGTGAGCAAATGTTTTTTAAACGTTTCCCACCATTATTGGAAAGTAAAATCAAACGTAAGCCTGCACTCTTTATTTTTTTTATCCATGCTAGATGCGCACTTGTGGGCGCGCTAGCATCCCAAGGTAAAAGCGTATTATCAACATCCAAAATAATGGTTTTTACCTTATTTGCTCTTAACCATTCAGGGCTAATATCCGTAATATTTTCACAACGAAAATCCGGACAAAATAAATGTAGCATTTTATTTGCTCCCGCCTGTACATTTTTTAAAAGTTACTTCAAAACAAGTACCTTTTCCAATTTCGCTCTTAACAATGACTTTGGCACTATGTAACCGGATTATTTCCTTACCAATAGCTAGCCCTAGGCCTGTCCCTGGAATATGACGAGAATGAGATTTATCTACTTTATAAAAACGCTCCCAAATATAGGGAATGTCCTCTTGTGGAATTCCATACCCTTGATCTTGTACGGTAAGTACAGGTTCTTGTTTTTCATTTAGGAATACTCCGAATTTAATAACGCCTCTATCAGGGGAATATTTAATAGCGTTGTCTCCTAAGATCATGACCAGTTGATATAAACGATCACCGTTTCCCTTTACCACTACACTATCATCAATGTCTTTCTCCAAGCGAATCTCTCGTTCTTGCGCACGTACATCTAGCATATCAACTACTGTTGAGGCAATATGGCCCAATGTTACATATTCTAACTCTTCTTGTTCACTACGCTGCAAACGGCTAATGTCTAAAAGATCTTTTATTAACCTTTCTAGGCGTATTGTTTCATCATTTATTAAACCACGGTATTTACTAATGCAGCTTTTATCTGTAACCATACCATCACTAATGGCCTCATTATAGCCACGAATAATAGTAATAGGAGTTCTCAATTCATGAGAAACATTGGCCACGAAATCACGGCGAAGTTTCTCCATCTTATTAGTTTTTTGTACAAATTCATCTAAATCGCTACCCAAAGAATTTAAAGATTTGCCCAAATCAGCTATTTCATCGTCCCCTGTTACCTCAACCTTGCGAGTATAATCACCGGCGGCAATAGCAGATGCACTATCTTTCATAGAAATCAACGGTTGTACTATGCGTTTTGAAAGACCTCGCACTAAAAACAGACTTAAAAGTAAAGCCATTATTCCCACAATAATAGTATATAAATAAATATCATGAAGCACTTTATCAAGACCGCTAATAGGAGCAGCTAATAATATGGCTCCCGTCTTACTAATCCCCTTATCATCACCTACAGGAAGGCCGACTAATAACACCTGTTCTTTATAGTAAGGATGAAAAATTCTGGAATTAACGCGTTTACCATCATATACGTCACGAAGAATTTTTTCTACTTGTTGATTAATAGCCCCAGATTGTTTTATTTGCTTTCCAATAGAAGAGACTGCTTTTTGTGCGTTGTCCGGTTTTTTTAATCCAGTAACAATGTCCTGGCGGTCAATGCTATTAGAATCTTGGGAAAAGTCCTCTTGTCGTTCCGAAGCGGCAATAAGTTCAAAATGATTATCAAAAAGCCAAATACGTGCACCAATCAATTGATCAACTGAAGATAGATATCTAGTAACAGAATCTCTGTTAGCATCCACACTTAAAAAATAATTGGTAATAACCGCAACTTCAGCGCCTTTTTCATTTAATTCGTTTTCCTTGGCTTTAAAGAAATAGTCAGTAATTAAATATGACAAACCTATGGAAATACCTATAATAATAACGGCAATTAGGCCCATGTATGTATACATGAGCCTGGAACTTAAAGATTTTTTCAATTCTTTACCTCAAATTTATAACCTACACCCCAAACCGTCAGAATATCCCAAGCAGACTCCTTAGGAATATCTAGCTTATGACGTACACGTTTAATATGTGTATCGACGGTTCTAGTATCACCATAATAAGTGTAGCCCCAAATTGTTTCTAACAATTGATTCCTAGAGAAAACAATTCCTGGATTCGAAGCCAAGCACCAAAGTAACTCCATCTCCTTGGCAGTGAAAGTAACTTGTTTGCCAAAGGCAATGACTCTGTATTCGCTAAGATTGATCATTAGATCAGGAAACTCTAAAATTTCTTTGCCCTTAACTGCTACTGATTGACCGCTGCGACGCAATACCGCTTTAACCCTAGCCACAACTTCGCGAGTATTAAAGGGTTTCGTAATATAGTCATCAGCGCCTGTTTCCAAACCCAATATACGATCATCGTCCTCGTCTTTAGCCGTAAGCATAATAATTGGCATATCAGAAATCTTACGCACTTGTTTGCAAACTTCTAGGCCATCTAGTACCGGCATCATAATATCTAAAATTAAAATATCCGGTTTTCCTGCCTGCGCTTGTACAATAGCCTCGGCCCCATCAGCTGCTTCAATTACCTTAAAACCTTCTTTTTCAAAATAAATACGCAATATTTCTCTAATTTGAGATTCATCATCAGCAATAAGTATTGTCTGTTGTTTGTCCATATTTGCACCACCATTCTTTTGATGTTTCTATTATACCGTATTGTGGAGAAATATTATAACCATTCACAAACAATTTACATTTTTAATAGTTTAATTATTTCATTTTTCTTCAATACTTTACCATAGGCAACAACCTTATTACCCACAACTAAAGCCGGTGTTAACATAACACCATAAGCTGCAATTTGAGCAAAATCAGTCACATGCTCTATAGTAGTATCCATGCCTAATTCTGTTAATGCTTCTACCGTATTTTTCTCCAACTCATTACATTTGGTACAACCCGATCCTAAAACTTTAATATTTGCCATAATAATTCCTCCTAAATGAATAAAAATTGTAATGCATTAAAAGCATAACCTATGAAAACAATTCCTAGAGCTATAACGCCTACAAAAACTCCCAATAACCTTGGTTTTACAGCCTTTCTTAGCATAACGATGGACGGAAGAGAAAGTGCCGTTACCGCCATCATAAAGGATAAGACCGTGCCTATACCTACGCCCTTTGCATATAAAGCTTCCGCAATAGGAATAGTACCAAAAATATCCGCATACATGGGAATACCAACTACTGTAGCCAAAATTACTGAAAACGGATTATTCTCACCCAATATGGCTAAAATAATGTGAGTAGGAATCCAATTGTGAATCAAAGCGCCAATCCCTACACCTATAATTATATACCAAAACACCTTTTTAACGGTAGCTTCTACCTGTTCTCTGGCATAAATCAAACGATCATTAGTAGTAAAGTTAGGATCTGCTATATCAACACTGCCAGCGTTTTTTACAAATTCCTCAATGTATTTAGCCATGCCCAATTTCTCAATGATTGTTCCTCCCATAACTGCTAATACCAAGCCAACCAGAACATACGCTACTGCTATTTTTGCTCCAAAAATACTAATTAAAAGAATTAGTGAACCTAAATCCACAAGTGGTGAAGAAATCAAGAAAGAAAAAGTAACTCCAATAGGTAATCCTGCACTGGTGAACCCAATAAAAAGCGGTATAGAAGAACATGAGCAAAAAGGAGTAACTGTACCCAACAAAGCCGCCAAAATGTTTGCCGTAAGTCCACTAAACTTCCCTAATATCCTTTTAGTCCTCTCCGGCGGGAAATAGCTTTGAATATAGGATATAGTAAAAATCAAAACTATTAAAAGAATAAGTATTTTAATTGTATCAAACAAGAAAAATTGTAAACTTCCGCCCATTCTGCCATTAAGGTCCAAACCCCAATATGTTAAACCTTTACCGATTAAGACATTAAGCCATTTCATACCTAAAATCTGATTTTGCACAAAATCCCAAATTATTTGCATAAAGCCCCACCATCTTTACCATCATTTAATTTATTGACAAATTTTTTTAAATTTCCCAATACCTCTCCATTCAAAGAATAATGGGACCACTAACCATCACGCCTTACATCTACAAGCCCACAATCACATAAGATTTTCATATAATGTGAT
>JAQVYX010000048.1 GCA_029004715.1 Acidaminococcaceae bacterium
CAAACGGGGACTTACAGGGGAGCATGTGAGAGAAGCATTAGTTTTGGCTTCTAAGGTTGCCAGTGCTCCGGGAATGGTTGCAGAGTTATGTTGGTCCGATGATCCGGATTATGTTACGGGCTATGTTGCCTCAGCAGTAGACGGTTATATGCGCATTCCTGTTATGAAGGAAATGGGAAGCAGTGTGGGTGGTCGCATATTTTTTGCACAGCATGGCTGCGATATTACAGTTTTGTGTGAATATTTGCAGGAACAACTAGTATTAATTACTTTTGGGGGCAATGTAGATGCTAAAATTGGAGCAAATTTTGCAAAATAAACTGCAATTAATTGAGGAACATGGGTTATGGCGGCAGCTTACACCGTTAAGATTTATAACGCCTGTTAGGGCCATTAGCAAAACAGGAAAAGAGTATTTAGTTTTTTCCAGTAATAATTATTTGGGCTTAACCCATGCACCTGAAGTTATTGCAGCTGTTAAGGAAGCTGCCAAGTTTGGCACAGGATCTACTGGGTCTCCTTTGACTACAGGGCGGCATTTTGAAGGTAATCGGTTAGAAAAAGCTTTGGCAGCATTTAAGCATACAGAAAGCGCTTTAATTTTTAATACAGGCTATATGACAAATTTAGGAGTTATCTATGGTTTAGTGGAAAAAAACGATGTGATTTTTAGTGATGAACTAAATCATGCCAGTATTATTGACGGTTGCCGCATTAGTAAAGCTGCCGTTAAGGTATATAAGCATTCAGATATGCAGGATTTACAAGAGTTGTTAGAAAAAGATACAACTAAGGGTCAACGTTATATTATTACTGACGGTGTTTTTAGTATGGATGGAGATATAGCTAAGTTACCGGAGCTAGTACAGTTGGCACAAAAATATGAGGCTTGTCTGTATGTAGATGATGCTCATGCTGTAGGTGTTCTGGGAGCTGATGGCAGTGGTACAGCAGCTCATTATGGCTTGCAAGGGCAGGTTGATTTACAAGTAGGTACTTTGAGTAAAGCTTTGGCCTCGGAAGGTGGTTACGTGGCAGGAAAACGGGTTTATATTGATTACTTAATTAATAAATCCAGACCCTTTATATTTTCTACGGCCCTAAGCCCGGCAAGCATGGCAGCAGCCAAGGCTGCTCTAGAATTATTGATTGGAGAAAAAGATTTGTATTTACATAAGCTAAAGAGTAATACCGAACTTATGCGGAGTCTTTTAGTACAGTATGATGTGAATATTATTGCGGGGGAAACGCCCATCATTCCCATTATGCTAGGAGATGCCAAGCTTACCACAAAGTTTGCGCAAAGGTTAGAGAAAAAAGGTATTTTAGTTGCGGCTATTAGGCCGACCACAGTGCCCATAGGTCAAAGTAGATTGCGTTTAACTATAACAGCAGCTCATAGTGAGGAAGATATAAGATTAACAGCGGCAGCGATTGGTAAGATATGGCAGGAAATACAGGAAGGATATGATATATAATGGTGGCATTTGGTATAACGGCTACGGATACAGAAATTGGTAAAACGGTTGTTACTGGTTCGCTGGCGGCAGCACTTAAAGTACGTGGTTATAAAACCGGCGTATGTAAACCGGTAGCTTCAGGTTGTGTGCGGATGGCGGATGGAAAGCTAATTTCAACGGATGCGGAATTTTCTATGGCTTGCGCAGGTATAGATACAGCAAAGCAAAAGAAAGTGGTTCCCTATGTATTAGAACCGGCTCTAGCACCTGCCCAAGCGAGTAAGCTAGTTGGCATTACTTTGGAACCTAAAGTTATGGTTTCTACTTGTAAAAAAATGATTGAAGACCATGAATTTACCGTAGTTGAAGGAGTTGGTGGTATTTCAGCACCTTTAACGGATAAGTTCCTTGTTTGTGATTTTTTTAAGGCCTTAAATATTCCTATTATTGTGGTTGTAAAACCAATTTTGGGGAATGTTAATCACGCAGTTTTAACTGTAGAATATGCAAAAAATCACGGGCTAAAGGTTCTGGGACTTATCGTTAACAGTTGGAATGAGAAAGAGGTTGGTATTTTAGAAAAAAGCAATTTATTTTATTATGAAAAATTAACCGGATTGCCTATTTTAGGTAAATTGCCCCTATTACCGCCTGAACTTATAAATGTTGCTGACAGTAAAAAAATAGCTGCTATCGTAGAAGAAAATATAGATATGGATAAAATCATAGCACTAGCAGGAGGGAATAAGTAAAATGAACAAATGGGAAAAAATGGATAAAGATTATATTTGGCATCCTTTTACACAAATGAAGGGATGGGTAGAAAACCCACAACTGGTTATTGAACGCGGTGAGGGTGTAATGCTTTATGACACAGAAGGGAAAGGCTATTATGATGGTATTTCCAGTTTATGGGTAAATATTCATGGCCATCATCGCCTAGAAATAGATAACGCCATAAAGGAGCAATTGGATTTAATCGCACATACTACCTTATTAGGTTTAATCAATAAACCTTCTGCAGAATTTGCCAAGAAGTTGGTACAGGCAGCACCGGAAGGTTTAAATAAAGTTTTCTATTCTGATGATGGTTCTACCGCTGTAGAGGCAGCCGTTAAAATAGCTTTCCAATATTGGCAATTTAAGGGACAGCCGGAAAAGGCGAATTTCATTAATTTAGGCGATTCGTACCATGGTGATACTGTAGGTGCTGTTAGTGTTGGCAATATAGATGTTTTTCACAAAGCGTATAAGTCCTTACTATTTCCTACCTATAAAATGTCTTGTCCTTCTTTTTATCATAGTAAAGTAGATGGTATTGCCAATGAGGAAGCATATCTTGCTTATTTACTAAGCGAGTTAGAAGAATTTTTGCAAGTTAATGCTAAGCATATAGCGGCCATGATTATTGAGCCTTTAGTGCAAGCAGCTGCGGGAATGCTTATGCAGCCTAAAGGTTATCTTAAGGGTGTGCGTGAACTTACAAAGAAATATGACGTATTATTGATTGTAGATGAAGTTGCTACCGGGTTTGGCCGTACCGGAAAAATGTGGGCTTGTGATAATGAAAATATATGCCCTGATCTTATGACGTTATCTAAAGGCATTACCGGCGGCTATTTGGCTCTAGGTGCAACATTAACCACAAATGAAATTTATGATGCTTTTTTGGGTGAGCCTACTGAATATAAAACTTTTTATCATGGGCATTCTTATACCGGTAACAACTTAGCCTGTGCAGCAGGCATTGCTAGTTTAGATATATTTACAAAAGACCGGGTGATTGAAAATTTGCCTCCCAAGATGACCGTAATTGCTAAGTATATGAAGAAAATGAATGCTATGCAGTATGTGGGTGATGCACGTCAATGTGGAATGCTTGCAGGCATCGAACTTATGCAGGATAAGAAGAAAAAAATACCTTTTGATCCAGCATTGCAAATGGCCGGTGGCATTTGTCAGGCAGCTCGTACATACGGACTTATTGTGCGTAATATTGGTGATGTGGTTATTTTTATGCCGCCACTTGTTAGTACGGTAGAGCAGATAGAGGAAATGCTAAAGAAACTGGAAAAAGCAATGACAACGGTACTAAGTAAGGTTGGCAATGGACAGCATTATAGTGATCCTTGCGCTTTTTAATTTACCCAAAATCATGTGTTTTTCTCTAGTAACTTTAATTGACAATTAGAAACAGATATTATATAATATGTCTGTTATAAAATTTCTATATAACGAAGTAGGTGTCCGTAAGGACTCAATAGGGAAGATTGGTGCAATGCCAACGCGGTCCCGCCACTGTAACAGGGAGCAAATCCAATTATTTAACTGAAGCAAAAGCTTTGGTAATTTTCGGAGGCGTAATGATCTGAAGTCAGAAGAACTGCCTATTTTAAGATCACCGTTTGACCCGCGAGCGAAGGGGAGGAGATTTAGTTCATCTTGAATTTTGGATGAGTCTTTCCTGCGTGCGGGGAAGACTCATTTTTTTACTATAAAGGAGGAAGAAAGCATGAAACAAAGTTGGAAAAAGGCAATAGTAGCATCTATGGCCTGCGCGGCACTTTTGGGCGTAGGGGTGCAGACAAGTTATGCAAGCTATCAGTTAAACCCAGAAGTTAAAGATGCAACACCGGCATTAAAACGAGCAGCAGAAATTGGGGTGCGCGTATCTGAAAATCCAGCTATGCAGAATTTGCCGAACAAAGATGCAATTCTTGTTATGAGTTTTGGTACTACATTTAAAAATTCACGTCAGGCAACTATTGAAAAAACAGTAGAGGATATTCAAGCAGCTCATCCTAATACTAAAGTGGTAATGGCATTTACTTCCCACATTATCGTTGATCGTATTAAACAAAAAGAAGGTATTACAATTCCAACACCTGAGCAAGCTTTGGCCGAGTTAAAAAAGGAAGGCTATACGCGTGTTGCCCTTACTACTCTAGATGTTATTCCGGGTATGGAATATTCTTATGATAGTGCTATTTTTGAATTATACAAGAATAAGTTTAAAAAAATGACTTTAGGTACTTCTCTGGTATATTGGATGGGGCAAGAAAATCAAAGAGATGATGTTACCGAGACTTTAAAAGCAATGAGTACGGAGTTTCCCAAACTTCACAAACATGAAGCTATTTTGTTAATGGAACATGGTACACCGCATCCGGCTAACGCATATTATGCAGTTATGCAGGAAAGATTGCGTGAAATGGGTATGGATAATGTTTTGATTTATACCGTAGAAGGATGGCCTAGCCTAGAGACCATTATTCCTAAATTGAAAGAAAAAGGCATTAAATCTGTTACCTTGATTCCAATGATGATGGTTGCCGGTGATCATGCAAATAACGATATGGCAGGAGCAGAGCCTGATTCACATAAATCCATATTGGAAAAAGCAGGTTTCCATGTATCTACATATATTCATGGTTTAGGTGAAAATAAGGCAGTACGTAAGCTTTTTGTTGAGCGTGCTAATGAATCTTGGAATGCTTTAGAAACTGCGGCAGTTAAAACTAAAACTCATCATATGATGAAGTAAAAATGTAAGGCTTGACGGTCTAAAATGACCCAGTGGGTAATTTCCCAGCTGGGTCATTTTCTTGTTAAAAAAGATAATTTCGAGTATAATTATTAGGTACGTTAATAGGATGTACTATTCGAATTTAAAGGTTTTTAAGGAGAATTTATGAGTAAAACTTACCACATAATTAATTATGGTTGTCAAATGAACGAAAGTGATTCTGAACATTTTGCAGGGCAATTAGCTGATTTGGGCTATGGCTATGCACAGGATTTTCATCAAGCTGATGTTGTTCTTATTAATACTTGCTGTGTTCGCGAGAGTGCAGAGAAGAAAATATTAGGTAAGATAGGTGAAATGAAGGCAATCAAAGCGGCAAATCCTAGTAAGGTAATTTGCGTAGCTGGGTGCATGGCACAAAAAGACGGAGAAAAGTTGCTAAGGACATATCCGCAAATAGATTTAATTATTGGCACGGCTCATGTGAATAATTTTCGTGCTATTTTTCAAAGTTATGTGAACAGCAAGAAAAAGGATAAAAAGATTTTTTCTGACTTACAAAATGATCCTCAGGAATTTGATGGCAGCTTTGTACGTAAGAGCAGTTTTTCTGCCTGGGTTCCTATTATGTATGGTTGCAATAACTTCTGTACTTATTGCATCGTCCCGTATGTACGAGGCAGAGAACGTAGCCGTAGCAAAGAAAGTATAATTGCTGAAATAACAAAGGCTACATTGCAGGGGTTTAAAGAAGTAACGCTCCTGGGTCAAAATGTTAACTCGTATGGTAACGACCAAAAACAGGTGAATGCTTTTAGTGATCTTTTAAAAGCGGTTGATAATATTCCCGGCATTGAACGAGTGCGTTATATGACCAGTCACCCACGTGATATGAGTGAGGACTTGGTGCGTACTATTGCAGCAAGCAAACATATTTGCAAGCATTTTCATATTCCGGTGCAGTCCGGCAGCAATAAGATAATAAAAGCAATGAATAGAGGCTATACCAGAGAACAGTATCTAGAATTAGTGGCTAATATTCGTAAATATGTACCTGATGCGGTAGTAACTACTGACATTATTGTTGGTTTTCCCGGTGAAACGGAGGAAGATTTTGCTGCTACATTGCAACTAGTTGATGAAGTTTGTTATGACGTAGCCTATACTTTTATTTATTCGAAACGTTCAGGCACTCCGGCGGCAAAATTGACAGAACAAGTGCCTTTAGCAGTGAAAAAAGAGAGATTAAATCGCTTAATGGAGTTGCAGAATAACAACAGCCTTGTCCGTAATCAAGCTTTAGTGGGTAAGGTATTAGAAGTTTTGGTAGAGGGACCAAGTTATAACAATCCTAATATTTGGAGTGGACGTACTGATGGTAACAAGTTAGTTTTGTGGCCCTTAGCTGATAGGAAATATACGATTGGTGCAAAACTAAACGTGAAGATTGAAGCGGCTCAGACTTGGCTGTTGAAAGGAAGCGCGCAAGCATGACAACCACCTATACACCAATGGTGCAGCAATACCTAGATGTTAAAAATAAGCATCAAGAAGAATTGTTGTTTTTTCGTTTGGGAGATTTTTATGAGTTGTTTTTTCAGGATGCTTTAACGGCATCTAAGGAATTAAATATTACCCTTACGGGCCGGGCAGGTGGCTTGGAAGAGAAAATACCCATGTGCGGTGTGCCTTATCACGCTGTAGATGGTTATATTGCTAAGCTTATTCGTAAAGGTTATCGTATTGCAATTTGTGAACAGGTAGAGGACCCTAAGTCTGCTGTGGGAATTGTAAAGCGGGAAGTAATAAAGATTATTACGCCTGGGACGGTACTTAGTAGTGCTATCTTGGAAGATGGTCACAATCAGTATTTGACTTGTTTGCGCGAAGACGGAGAAGCTCTTTGTGTAAGCTTTGCTGATATTTCTACCGGTGAATGCCAATGGTATATGGCTAGGGGCAGCAGCCGCAGGGAATTTGTTTTAGATCAGATTTTCAGACTGCAGCCGGCAGAACTAATTGCCGTAGGTGCAATCGATGAATGGGAAAAGATAACAACAACAATTAAGCAAAAATTGCCACAATGTATTTTCAGCAAGTTTGTGTGCGATGACCATGAAGATTTTTTTGCTAAGCATTTTGCTACTGACTGTGATGCCTATAAAAATGAATTGGCACGCGGTACGGTAGAAGCTATGCTGCAATATATTCATGACAATGTAAAGGCTGATTTAGCGCAAATTAATAAATTAACGGTTATTGCCAGAGATAGTTTCATGATTTTAGATGCGACGGCTATTCGCAATTTAGAGTTGGTCCGTAATATGCGCGATGGTGGGAAAAAAGGCACACTATTAGATGTGCTTGATTACACTAATACTGCTATGGGAGCACGTAGATTGCGGCAATGGCTGGAGGCGCCTTTATTAGATTTATCACAAATTAAGGGCAGACAAGAAGCCATTAAAGCTTTGTTAGAAAATATTAAGCTTAGGGATGGCTTAACGGAAAATCTTAAAAGTGTGACCGATTTAGAACGCATACTTTCTCGTATTGAAGTAGGCTCTGCAAATGCACGTGATATGGTTTCTTTGCGTGCTTCGCTACAGGTTCTGCCTAATATCAAAATATTACTGCAAGATTATTCCCAAGGACTGCTACAAAAATTATCTAAGCATATTGGTTTGCACGAAGGAATTTTAGCTACGTTGGAAACCGGCATAGTTGATGAGCCTCCATTTACCCTTCGTGAGGGTGGTATGATTCGTACCGGCTATGATTTAGAATTGGATGAATTACATGATATAGCCCAAAACAATAAGGAATGGATGCAAAAATTCGAGCAGCGGATTAAAGACCAATCCGGGATTAAAACCTTGAAGGTAGGGTTTAATAAAGTTTTTGGTTATTATATTGAGGTATCTAAGGGCAGCGTCTCATTGGTACCTGACTATTTTATACGCAAACAGACGTTAGTAAATGCTGAACGGTACATAGTACCGGAGTTAAAAGAATTTGAAAATAAGATTCTTAGTGCCAAGGAGAAAATACAGCAATTAGAATATTATCTCTTTAATAAGATTCGTGAAGAAATCCGTGGGGAAATCGTGGAAATTCAAGATACCGCTCGGGCACTAGGTAGTCTGGATGTACTTTTGTCTCTAAGTATTGCGGCCTTTAAGAATAATTATGTCTGCCCGGAACTAAACAACAAACAGGAAATTTCTATTAGAGATGGTCGCCATCCCGTGGTGGAAAAGCTATTGCAAAGAGAAATGTTTGTGCCTAATGATACGCTGTTAAACAGCAGTGAACAGCGCATGATTATTTTGACAGGTCCTAATATGGCCGGTAAGTCTACTTATATGCGCCAAGTTGCTCTATTAGTGCTTATGACCCAAATGGGTAGTTATATTCCTGCCCGTCAGGCATCTATCTGTCCGGCGGATCGTATTTTCACCAGAGTCGGTGCTAGTGATGATTTAGCAACAGGGCAGAGTACGTTTATGGTAGAAATGAACGAAGTATCACAAATTTTAAAATATGCTACTAAGCAAAGTCTTATTATTTTGGATGAAGTTGGTCGTGGTACTAGTACGCATGATGGCATGAGTATTGCCAGGGCTGTTGTAGAATTTATTAACGAGAAATTGCGGGCAAAAACTCTTTTCGCTACGCATTATCATGAATTAATTGAATTGGAAGATCTTTTAGAAGGAGTCAAAAATTATTCGATAGCTGTTAAAGAACGTGGAAATGATATAGTTTTCTTGCGTCGTATTGTGCCGGGTGGAACTGATCGCAGCTACGGTATTCATGTCGCACAGCTAGCAGGATTACCCAAGAAGGTGGTTGCTAGAGCAGAGGATTTATTGTTGGAATATGATGGCGAAAAAAGTATAGAGACAAAATGCCTGGCAACAAAAAGTAATGATGAGGCTGTGGAAACTTCTTTATTTGCTGGTGGTTTGGCTCAAAAGTTAACGGAAATGGATATTATGACTATGACGCCTTTGGAGGCGTTAAACGAATTATATAAGCTACAAGAAGAGGCTCGCAGGGAGGGAGGCAATAAATAATGGAGGCAGAGGTAAGATTGCTTGATCAAAACACTGCCAATAAAATAGCTGCCGGTGAAGTTGTGGAAAAACCAGCTTCTGTAACTAAAGAATTAGTGGAAAATTCTTTGGATGCTGGGGCAAGCAACATTGAAGTAACTATTTATGAGGGCGGAACTGAATATATTCGTGTGGTAGATAATGGCAGCGGTATGTCTGAGGCTAATGCTAAGCTTTCTGTTTTGCGACACGCTACCAGTAAATTACGTAGCGCAGAAGATTTGTTGAGTATTCATTCGCTAGGTTTTAGAGGTGAGGCTTTACCAAGTATTGCTTCTGTTGCTAAGTTTACTTTGCTTACACGGTTAAGTGACGAGGAATTTGCTACGTCTATTACTATTAATGGTGGCGAAAATATAGAATGTATTTCTACAGGTGGTAATGTTGGTACAGTAATTACGGTAAAGGATTTATTTTATAATGTACCGGCTCGCCGCAAGTTTTTGCGTACCGTGAATACAGAAGGACGCTATATAAATGAAATTATATCTAAAATTGCGCTATCACGACCTGATGTGCATTTTAGATTACTAAATAATGATAAAGAAGTTATTAATACACCTGGTAACGGAGATTTAGTCGATACTATTACGGCACTATATGGTAAGAACTTGGCTGCTGCTTTAATTGCTGTAAAGTATGAAGATAATGGTATTGGTATCAGCGGCTATATTGGTAAACCTACTATGCTAAAAGGTACACGCCAGTGGCAGACAATTTTTGTTAATGGACGAACGATTAATAATCGTATGATTGGTAAGGCCTTAGATCATGCCTATAGGTCACAAATTCCTAAGGGCGGCTTTCCTTTCGCGGTACTAGATATAACTGTAGATACGGCAAATATTGATATTAATGTGCATCCTCAAAAAAGCGAAATTAAATTTGGCGATGAGGGAGCTGTTTATAGAGTCGTTTATCATGCTTTATCGGAGGCGTTAACTAAACCTTTGCTGGGAACTAGCGAAGTGCCAATTACGTCATCCGTAAGCAAGGATGGCTTTGGCATGGTTAAGAGAGGTCTTAGTGGTTCATCAGGGGCAAGCTATCCGTCACTTGAACAACAAATTTGGAAAACTCCTGAGTATGTTAGTGAAACTCCCAACAGGGAGTTTAGCATGGCACAACGCACCAGTGAAAACAGTGATATTATTGTGCCGGATAACAATATTGCGTTTCAAGATGTTAATAGTGGAGTGGATACTATTTGGCCATTGGGGCAGATTGATAGAGTCTTTATTGTTGCTCAATCTGAAACAGCCCTGTATTTAATTGATCAACATGCCGCTCACGAAAGGGTTATGTATGACAAATTAGTTGCGACTCATCAAGAGATACCTACGCAGCAATTTTTAATTCCACTTTATTTGGACGCCTTGCCACAAGAAGTAAGTATGATTGAGGAATATAGAAAAGAATTTTTACAGCTTGGTGTAGATATAGAGCCCGGTGGGGAGACAGTGCTAAGGGTATCGTCGTTACCGGCTGATATAAAAAATGACGAGGCAGAAGAATTTATTAGA
>JAQVYX010000049.1 GCA_029004715.1 Acidaminococcaceae bacterium
GTCGATATACCTGATGTAACTATGAATATTGCAACTTTAACCCAGTTGTACTTTGGAACTTTTAGCGTACGACAGTTGTTAAACAATGGTAAGATTTTAGCAGAACAAGAAGGTATTGTTTGCTTATTGGAAATTTTATTTCCCATAAAGAATAATTTTATTAATGAGTACTTTTAACTGGAGGATGCTATGAGCGGAGAGATTAAAAGGATTTTTGTGGAAAAGAAACAAGAATATGCTGTAGAGGCAAAGGGCTTGTTGCAAGATTTAAAGAATAGTTTGGGCATAAAAGGTTTAAATAATTTACGCATTGTTAATCGTTATGATTTGACAGGTTTAAGTGCAGAGGAGTTTGCTGCTGCACGGGATTTAGTGCTTTCGGAACCACCGGTAGATTTTGTTTATGAAAACACTTTGCCTTTGGTAGGCGAATGCGCCGCCTTTGCTGTTGAATTATTGCCGGGACAATACGATCAAAGAGAAGATTTTGCCGAACAATGTATTCAGCTTATTACACAAAAAGAACGCCCGGTAGTGGCGGTAGCAAAAGTTTATATTTTAGAAGGAAAACTAACGGCTGCTGAAATTCTTAAGGTTAAAGAATATTGTATTAATCCGGTAGAAGCCAGAGAGGCTATGGCAGCTATACCGGAAAATCTCGATAATGTGTGGGAAGTGCCAAAATCCGTAGAAATTCTCACAAAATTTACGGCAATGACAGAAACTGAAATTGCAACATTTCGCCTGGAACAAGGACTGGCAATGAGTTTGGAGGATTTGCTTTTTTGTCAGAAGTATTTTGCGAGAGAAAACAGAGCTCCCTCTATTACAGAGATTAAAGTTTTAGATACGTATTGGTCTGATCACTGTCGTCATACTACTTTTATGACAGAAATTCATAAGGTAGATATTGCCGATAGCCTTTTTACTGCTCCGGTGCAAAAAGCTTATAATGCTTACCAAAAAGATCGTGAGTTCGTTTATGGAAAAAATAGTAAACGCCCTATAACTTTAATGGATATTGCTGTTTTGGGCACTAAAAAATTAAATAAACAGGGAAAACTACCTGATTTAGATGTTTCTGAAGAAATAAATGCTTGTAGCATCGTTGCTACTATTCAGGTTAATGGTAAAGATGAAGACTGGTTGATAATGTTCAAAAATGAAACACATAATCACCCAACTGAAATTGAGCCTTTTGGCGGTGCAGCGACTTGTCTGGGCGGAGCTATTAGAGACCCTTTGTCAGGACGCTCATACGTATATCAGGCTATGCGAGTAACAGGTTGCGCTGATCCGCGTACTCCTTTTGAAAGAACTTTGCCTGGAAAGCTACCACAAAGAAAATTAACTATAGCAGCGGCAGCAGGGTATAGTTCTTATGGAAATCAAATTGGTTTGGCAACTGGTTTTGTACAGGAATTTTACCATGAAAAATTTATGGCGAAACGTATGGAAATTGGTGCCGTTATTGGTGCGGCACCTAAAGATGCCGTAGTACGTGAAACACCTAAAGAGGGCGATTTAATAGTGCTTTTAGGTGGACGTACAGGTCGCGATGGTTGTGGCGGAGCAACAGGTTCCTCTAAGGAACATACTGTTGAATCCTTAGCTTGCTGCGGAGCAGAAGTGCAAAAAGGTAATGCTCCTACGGAACGCAAAATTCAACGACTATTTCGCAATACTGAAGTAACTAAGATGATTAAACGTTGTAACGACTTTGGCGCAGGTGGCGTGTCTGTTGCTATTGGTGAATTAACAGCCGGATTAGTTATTAATTTAGATAAAGTACCGAAAAAATATGAAGGATTAGATGGCACTGAACTAGCTATTTCCGAGTCACAAGAGCGTATGGCGGTAGTTATTGCGGCCAAAGATGTAAAAACTTTTATTGCTGCAGCTGATAAAGAAAATTTAGAAGCAACAGTTGTAGCAGAAGTAGCTGAAAATCCTCGTTTGGTTATGTACTGGCGTGGTGAAAAAATTGTTGATTTAGCTAGAGAATTTTTGGACACAAACGGCGTTGCGCAAAAAACTAATATTGAAGTTGATATGATTAAGGAAAATAGTATTTTTGCTAAAATACCTGATGCTGTGGCAGCTGAGAACTCATTAGCTAAGGCCTGGCTTGCTAATTTAGATCGCTTGAATGTATGCAGTGAAAAAGGGTTAAGTGAGCGCTTTGATAGTACCGTAGGCAAAGGGACAGTCATGATGCCTTTTGGTGGTAAATCACAGTTAACACCTTCTGAAGGTATGGTAGCAAGGATTCCTGTACCTAGTGGCAAAACTACGGCCGCAACAGTTATGTCTTGTGGTTATGATCCACAAGTTGCTTGCTGGAGTCCATATCATGGTGGCATGTATGCAGTAGTAGAAGCTGTCTGCCGTGCCACTGCGTTAGGGGCTGATGCCAGCAAGCTTCGTCTAACTTTGCAGGAATATTTTCCTAAACTTCGGAATGCACAAACTTGGGGACAGCCCTTTAGCGCATTATTAGGCGCTTATGCGGCTTTGGATGCTTTAGAGGTACCAGCTATTGGTGGTAAAGACAGTATGTCAGGAACCTTTATGGATAAAGAAGTTCCTCCTTCCTTGGTGGCTTTTGCCGTGGATGTTATTGATAGTAAATTAGCTGTTTCTTCTGAATTTAAAAATAGTGGCAACAAAGTTATTTTTATGGATTGTCCATGTAATGAAGAAGAAGTTATTGATTTTACTGTTTTACGTAAAAACTTAGAGTTGCTACATAGAGCTATTTTAGCTCAAAAAGTAGTATCTGCAGGTACGATTAAAGAAGGCGGTATTGCTGCTGCACTTTCGGTAAGATGTTTGGGTAATAAACTAGGTTTTACATTTGTGAAACCCTTTGCGCATATTGAAGGCTTGTTCACTTTGCAGCCGGGAGGATTTTTACTGGAGTTAGCTCCAGGTGTGGAACCGGAAGAAATTTTCCGGGGTGTAGATTACTTGAATTTGGGTACTTTAAACAATAGTGAGTGTATTGATATTAATGGTATTGAAATTGCCCTTACGGATGTTGAAGATGCTTATACAAAAACTTTGGCGGATATTTTCCCTGCTAAGTCTACAAATATTACCGACATGGGAAATTTAGACCAAGGTGTTTACAAGGAAACATTGCCATTAACTGCTTTTTATAATATAGCTAAACCACGTGTCTTCATCCCAGTGTTTCCAGGTATCAATTGTGAATATGATTCTGCGTTAGCTTTTAATAACGTGGGAGCGCAAGCAGAAACTTTTGTTATACGTAACTTGACTGCTAAGGCTATTAGCGAATCTGTAGATACTATGGTTAAAATGATTAATAATGCACAAATCATAATGCTGCCGGGAGGTTTTAGCGCAGGCGATGAACCTGATGGTTCAGGTAAATTCATTGCTACGATGTTTAGAAATCCCAAAATAAAAGAGGCAGTTACGAACCTTTTGGACAATCGAGATGGTTTGATTTTAGGTATTTGTAATGGATTCCAAGCTTTGATTAAATTAGGGCTTGTGCCTTATGGTGAGATTTTACCTATGAAGGATACGTCTCCAACACTTACCTTCAACAGTATTGGACGGCATGTTTCCCAGATGGTCGACACAAAAATAATTTCAAATAAGTCACCTTGGCTTGCTTTAACAGAACCTGGCGATATACATACTATTGCAGTATCACATGGTGAAGGTCGTTTTGTAGCAACTGAGGAAGAAATAAAAGCACTTTTTGCAAGCGGACAAGTTGCTACACAGTATGTTGATTTAGCCGGCAACCCCACTATGGAGAGTCCTTACAATCCTAATGGATCAATGTATGGTATTGAAGGTATTACCAGCCTAGATGGAAGAGTTTTAGGAAAAATGGCACATACTGAACGTTATAGCGAAGGTTTAATGAAAAATATAACCGGTAATAAAGAACAGCCTATTTTCAAAGCAGGCGTGCAATATTTCAAATAATTTGCAAGGAGCTTGTGTTTATGCACAAGCTCCTTTTCATAATGGGAGGAGATAAATAATGTTAGGATTAAATAAAACTTATGCAGGATTTACCGTTAAAAAAATTACCGCTGTTCCTGATGTTAAGGCTACAGCATATTTACTGGAGCATAATTTTAGTGGTGCTCAACTTTTATATTTGCAAACAGAAGATGACAATAAGGTCTTTACTATTGGCTTTCGCACACCGTCTCAAGATGATACGGGAGTTGCCCATATTATGGAGCATTCTGTATTGTGTGGGTCACGCAAATATCGTTTAAAGGAACCTTTTGTGGAACTTGTAAAAGGTTCTATGAATACCTTTCTTAATGCTATGACGTATGCAGATAAAACTGTTTATCCCGTTGCTAGCAGGAACGCTAAAGATTTTCAAAATTTAATGGATGTATATTTAGACGCAGTATTTTATCCGTTAATTCATGAGAACCCATATACTTTATTGCAAGAAGGCTGGCACTATGAAATAGATGGTCAAGAAAGTGCGCTTAGTTACAACGGAGTAGTTTATAACGAAATGAAGGGTGTCTATTCTTCCGCAGATGCTGTGGAAGAACATGAATGTTATAAGGCTTTATTTCCTAATTCGCCTTACAGGTTTGAATCAGGCGGTTTGCCATCTGCAATTCCAAAACTTACTTTAGAGGCTTTCAGAAAGTTTCATAAGATCTATTACAGTCCGGAAAATGCCTATATATATCTTTATGGTGATATGGATATAGAAAAAACCCTTGCTTATATTGACAAAGAATATTTGCAAGCCTTTCCTAAAACAGGGAAATTGAAAATAGAGATGCCCTTACAAGAGTCTTTTGCTCGTACTGCTGAAGTTGATGCTACTTATCCTCTTGGCCCGGAAGAAAAGGTAGAAAATAAGAGCTATTTGTCGTTAAATATTGTTACAGGAAAAGCCACAGAACAAATGACAATAACAGCATTGCGTTTGTTATGTACAATTCTTTTAGATGGTAATTCTGCCCCCTTACGCTTAGCACTTTTAGAAGCTGGCCTAGGCAGTGACATTTCGGGAGATTTTGCCGCTTCACAATTGCAACCGGTATTTTCTATAAAAGCAGGTGGGGCAGACCCTAAAAATAAAGATAAATTTATTTCTGTAATCTATAAAACCTTGCAGAATATTACCATTAAAGGTTTAGATAAAGATCTGGTTGAGTCACAATTAAATAGCATGGAATTTAAGCTGCGAGAAGCAGATTTTGGCATATATCCCAAAGGTTTGATTTATGGTCTTAGCTGCTTGGAAACGTGGCTTTATGGTGGTGATCCCATCGCTTCTTTGCAAGTAAACGATTTATTAAAGTTCTTGCGTGAAAAAGCAAAAACCCGTTATTTTGAGAGCCTTATAGAAAATTATCTATTAGATAATACGCATAAAGTTCTTTTAACCTTACAACCGGAACCGGGTAAAGAAGAAAAACAACAGGAAAAAGATTTAGCTGATTTAGCCGCAATAAAAGCTACGATGAAGGCAGAAGAAATTACTATGCATATCGAGCAGGCCAAAAAATTACATGAATTACAGGCTGCAGATAATGCTCCGGAAGCTTTGGCTTCTATCCCTATTTTGGAACGAGAGGATATTCGTAAGGAAATAGAAAAAGAAGTGATAAGAAAAGAGCAACACGGCCAACGGACAATAATGTATTTGCCGGCTTTTACCAATAAAATAGTTTATGCAAATTGGTATTTTGATATGACGGGTGTGGAACCGGTATTATTACCTTATGTGTATTTACTTTGTGATGTGTTGGGTAAAATGAACACGCGGGATTTCACCTATCAAGAATTAACTACTTATACCAATAAATATACAGGTGGTATTGGGTTCAATGCATTACCAAGCTCTCGTTGTGATGATATGTCAAATTACACTTTTAATTTTTCCTTAACGACAAAAGTGTTGGAACAAAATTTAGATAAACTCTTTACAATTTTAGAGAATATTACGATGACTACAGATTTTAGCGATAAAATGCGTTTGCGTGAAATCATTGATGAAGTCAAAACCGAATGGGATAGCAATTTCTTTAATAGAGGAATGAATGTGGCTATTACTAGATTGGGATCATATTTTGGTGCTGCTGCGCGCGTAAGTGAAGCTGATCAATTAAGCTATTATTTGTTTTTAAAAGAGTTAGTTTTAAATTATGATAAAGACTTTTCTGTTATTCAGCAAAACCTTAGCAAGCTGCTTAAAATTTTCTTCCATAAGAATAAGCAATTATTTGCTTATTCTTGTGATGAAGATATGCAAGAAAAAGTTGCCCAAGCAGCCGAGGCATTCGCAGATAAGTTGCCTAATTCACCCTATGCAGGGAAAACTCCATATACATTGCCAGCACCGGGCAATAATGAGGGAATTATAACAACTGGTAAGGTGCAGTATGTAGTGGCAGGTGGTAATTATCAAACTCATGGCTATGAATATACAGGAGCTATGAAGGTTGCCGAAACGATTTTGCGTTATGAATATCTTTGGACTAAAATTAGAGTACAAGGTGGCGCATATGGTGCCAATGTATTGTTTGATCGTAACGGCGGTATGTATTTATCTTCTTATCGTGATCCGAAATTGGCGGAAACCTTGGCAGTGTACCAAGCGATGCCAGCTTTTCTAGAAAAATTCACTGCGTCGGAGCGAGAAATGACTAAGTATATTATTGGCACAATTAGTTCTTTAGATACTCCGCTTACGAATTCTATGCACTTAAGTAGAGCTGTACAACAAGAACTGAAAGAAATTTCGGATGCTTCTAGACAAAAAAGCAGAGATCAGATTATAAATACTAAGGTAGAAGATATTAGGGCATTGGCAGTTTTGGTAGCAGATGTTTTGCAAGATAATCATATTTGCGTAGTAGGAAGTCAGGGGCAAATAGAAAGCAATAAAGATATTTTCTCTAGTACAGTAAAAGTTTAAAAACAAAAAATGCTGCCTAATTTTTATTAGGCAGCATTTTGCTCTGTAACATAGGGGGGAATATTATTTTAGAAGCTTAGCTATTTCTGGAAATACTTGCAAGCTGCGAGCGAGAATGCCATGCATATAGGCTATGGCTACGCCGTAATTAGTTATAGGGATGTTTGCTTGTAAAGCATGGGCAATTCTATGCTTCATTTCTTTTTCGTTTATCATACAGGCACCACAATGAACAATAAGCTTATAGGAACTTAAATCACGGGGGAATTCAGTACCGCTGGAAAATTCAAAAACAGGGTTTTTACCGGTATAGTTTTTAATCCAGTTAGGTAATTTAACGGTGCCAATATCATCGCACTGTCTATGATGTGTGCACCCCTCTGAAATAAGAATTTTGTCACCATCTTTTATAGTATCTAGTACTTTGGTGCCGGCCACTGCTGTAGCCAAATCTCCTTTGTACCTGGCAAAAAGGATAGAAAAAGAGGTAAGAAGGATGTTTTTAGGCGTGTCTTGGGAAACCTGAGCAAAGGCTTGGCTGTCGGTAATAACCATCTTAGGTTTTTTGCCTAGGACTGCCAAAGTATTTTTTAACTGGGGAGTTTGGACAACAATAGCTGTAGCATGTGCTTCTAAAATATCGCGAACAACTTGTTGCTGCGGTAAAATCAAACGTCCTTTAGGTGCGGCAGAATCCACAGGAACAACTAAAACAACAAAGTCTTCAGGCTGCAAAAGATCTCCAACTATTTTAAGCGTCATGTTATCAGAAGGGACTAAATGAGCAATCTTTTCTTTTAGTTCAGTAATATTTTTGGGGGTCGTAGAGCTTATTTCTATGCTATTAGCGGCATATTCAGCAGGGTAATTAATGGCGTTTTTTACCAGGTCTGATTTATTAAAAATGATTAAAAATTTTATTTTTTTTGCCTGAAATTGCTTAATTATGGCTAAATCTTCAGGCCTAATTCCCAGAGAAGCATCTACGATTAAAAGGGCTATATCAGTTTTGTTAAGTACTTGGTAGGCTTTTTCCATACGTTTAAAGCCTAAGTCACCTTCATCGTCTAAACCTGGTGTATCAATTATCATAACAGGTCCTAAAGGAAGGAGCTCCATTGCTTTGTAGACAGGATCAGTAGTGGTTCCTTTTACTTCGGAAACGATAGCTAAATCTTGTCCGGTTAAGGCATTAATAACACTTGATTTTCCAGCATTACGCCTGCCAAAAATGCCAATGTGTACTCGTTCACCGGAAGGTGTTGTATTAAGAGACATAGTATCAAAACCCTTCATTTTAGTATTTGATTTAATAAAAATAATTGCAAAAAGACGCTATCCTAAATACGATAGCGCCTTTGCTAATTATTTAACTAATTCCAATTTGGGGTTAGGCAGGTATTGTCTGCCAGCTTTAGCACAAGGTTTACCATTTAAGAGCACTACATCAGCAGTGAAATTAACATTGCCATCAAAAAAACTGCTACCTACAGCATATGTATCTACGGGAATACCGGCTTTTTCGAAAGCAGTAATTTTTTTAGCATCGAATCCGCCGGAAACAATGATTTTAACATGTTGAAAGCCTTCGGCATCCAGGGCTTTGCGTACATTTTGCACTAATTCTTTGCAGACACCGGTAGGGGAAAAAGTGCCCATAATAGGTTGGACGCTTTTATCTACCATGCTGCCAGAAGTATCTAAACGTACACCAAGAAGATTTTTGCCCAATTTACGAGCAACAGCAAGAGATGTTGTAACACAATCGTTATCAAAATCAACCAAGGCAATTCTAGCGATGGAAGGGTCGATGTATTTGTCAAAAGCGGCAGTGGCAGCCACCGTGTCACCGTTATAAGTAGCAATAAGGGCGTGGGGAATCGTGCCTAAACCAACTCCACCGGCAGCGAGAGCATTGGCATCAGTTGAAAAACCTTTGATACCGCCAATCATAGCAGCATAGCCATCTCCTTCTTGCGTTAAATATGAATCATAACGAGCAGGGAAGAAAAGGACGGATTTGCCATTAGCGGCTTCCACAACTTTGCGCACATTAGTGGCAATACGACTTTGGCGAGCTAAAATGCCAAGATAGATTGTTTCTAAATGGGCAAAATCTGCCAAGTCACCTTCAATGGTTAAAAGTGTTTCCCACGGAGCAATAGTGTCACCGTCATGTAAGGCATTTATTGTGATGTTTTCAGGATTGTGAGCACAGGTTTTGATAAGAGCAATGGCTTCATCGATACCACAAAGAATTTGATTTTCGCGTTGAAAAACTTGCATCAACACTCTTGGGTGATAATTATCACCATTTAAAATTTCTTGTGTGCGCAAAAAATAGGCATCACTGTAGTAGCCAGCTTTAATTTTTTCTACAGGAAAATTGAAATGTGAAATTGGTAATCTGTTTGTCATGGTCATGCCTCCAGTGATTTACATAGTGATTAAGAGGAAATAAAACTTGTAATGATTAACAATTATGATACAATAAATACGTCTTAATATGCAAGCTATTTGTAAAAATGAATGGGAGATGTGTTAAATGTTGCAGGATAAACATAAAATTTTAATTTTATCTGCTCCTATTGGTTCTGGTCATAAATTAGCTGCAAAAGCACTTGACGAAGCCTTTTCTAAATATAAGGAATGCGAAGTAATACAAGCAAGTATCTTCGACTTCTTCCCTAAATTTATTGGTAATGTATTTTTAAAGTCATATTTGTTTATATTAAAATTTTCTCCGTCTGCTTATGCCGTAGCTTATAAATGGGGGAATAGCCCTTCAGGTTCATTGTGGTTACGCAATATTATTAATTTTATATTAGCAAGACTTGCGAATAGTTTCTTGAAAAAAGTAGATCCAGATGTCGTTATCGCAACTCATGCCACACCGGCAGGAGTAATAGATATTTATAAGAAAACGCATCCCGACATTTTTTTGGCTTCTGTCATTACTGATTTTACTGTACATAAATGGTGGTTGTGTGATGGAACTAATGCCTATTTTTTAGCGGCAGAAGATATTGAGCCTCCTTTGGAAATGAAAAAAGGACAAAAAGTATTTTATTATGGTATACCTGTGCGTAAAGAATTCCGTCAAGAGTATAATAAAGATTATTTACGCATGAAATTTGGTTGGGGGAAAAACGAAAGAATATGTTTGCTTATGGGTGGTGGAGATGGAATTTTGCCCATGGAAGATCTTATTACTGCCGTAGTTAATAACTATGATGCTACTATGAAATTTGTAGCAGTTACAGGTAAAAATGTAAGTCTAGCAAGACAACTGCGCAAATTGCCTTTTGCTGTTAAGGTGTTTGGTTTTATTGATCCCGTAGCAGATTTGATGAATAGTGCTGATTACCTTATTACAAAAGCCGGTGGTCTGACTGCGGCCGAGGCCCTGACTACTAGGGTTAAATATATCATATACAGCCCCTTGCCTGGACAAGAGGAGGCAAATGCAAAATATTTAGAACATATGGGTGCGGCGAAAATAGGCTATACTCCTTTTGAGGTAGCAAGAGCCGTTCGAGAATACGACGGAGCCGACAATATCTTTTTGGGAGCTATGGGTAAACCCTTATCTGCTGATTATATTGTGGAGGCTATTTTAAGAGAAATTGATTA
>JAQVYX010000050.1 GCA_029004715.1 Acidaminococcaceae bacterium
ATAGATACAGTGCTTCTTCCACTAGAAAAATCCTGCCCGGAGGTTGAAGCTTTATTGTATAATATAAAGGGTAAAACAAAACAAATAAATATGCTTTCAGGGCAGAAAATTTATCTAGGAAAATGTATAATAGAAGTGCTAGATGCTCCTGGTAAAATTACAGAAACCGTAAATGGGAATGAAGCCAGTGCTATTGTAAGACTTGGCTACGGGTCAAATCGCATAGTGTTTACAGGAGACGCCACGGGAGAAGCAGAAGTTCGAACTGCTGACAAAAATGTTAAAGCTCAGGTACTAAAAATCTCTCACCATGGTTCACCCAGTTCTTCAGAACTAGAATTTTTACAAGCGGTAAATCCACTTGTTGCCATTATATCAGTAGGAAGTAATAATTCTTTTGGACATCCTGCTCCTGAAGTTTTAGCTAAGCTTGAACAACTTAAGATTAAAACCTACAGAACTGATAAGTTGGGAGCTATTAAGGTGGTTTTTGACGGTTCCCGCTATGCATGCTATAGTTATCGTTATCAGAAGGAATATTTTTAAAGGTGCGTGTAATGTTATGTTAATAGCTGCTGAAAAATTTATTGCTGCTTTAAGCAGTGGAGAAAGAAATGCCCCTAACCTTACCATAGCTTTTGGGGATGAAGCATATTATAAAGATAGTATATTGCAAGGTTTGACTTCTGAAATTTTTGCGGGAGTATCTGAGCAGGATAGATCTTTGCTTACCTTTGAACAGGAAGTGAATTTTTCTGCCTTGCGCGAGGGTATTAATACCTATCCTTTCTTTTCAGGTAAAAATTTTATTATTATAAAAGACCCCAAATTGCTAGATAAAGAAAAAAAAGGTGAGGATGGGACTAGTGATAAGCGTAAAAAAGATTTGCAGGAGTTTACAGAAATACTAGCAGATATTCCTGAATATACCCATGTTATTTGTCTTTGTGGTAAAATAGATAAGAGGTTGGTCTTTTATAAAACAATTAGTAAAATTGCCACATTAGTGGAGTGCAACTCTATCAAATCTTACTCGCTAAAACCATGGCTAGAAGAACAAGCGGCTAGTTTTGGCAGTCGTTTTGAGTATCAAGCTATAGCACTTATTATGGAATATATGTCGGTGGCAGAAAATGTTCCGCTGTTGTTTTTGCATCAAGAAATAGAGAAGTTGGCACTTTATGCCGGTAAACGTAAAATCTGGACGGTGCATGATGTCACCGATATTTTCTCCCAGTTACCTGAAGTATCTGGATTTGCGCTTGGTAATGCAATCAGCGACCGCAAGATTGCCAAGGTTCTGGAACTTTTGGCAATTGAACAAAAAAAAGGCAGTGGAAATTTCATTCCTACTTTGTCTAGAGTTAGTTTTGAAATAAGGCGATTATGTAAAGTTCGCGAACTTATTGATGCAGGAGAACAGAAGGATATGATTGCTGCAAGGCTTAAAATGCATCCTTATGCGGCACAATTACTAGCGGCTACTTGTCAAAAGTTTACCTTAAAAGCTCTCAAATGCTGTTTATTGTCATTAACAATGATTAACATGAACATGCGTAAGGGTGGCAGACAATGGGAATGTTTGGAAGAAGCACTGTTGAAACTATTTGCAACTACGCGTAAATAAACTTATTGGGGGAGGAATAAGAGTACTTTCCTTTTAAGATAAGATAGCCTCAAAATTATAAAAATAAAAAAGTAGGCAAATGGAGGAAACTATCATGAAGTTAAAAGAATTATTGGCAAAAGGTTATGGCGATGTGATGGATTTGAATTGTGCAGAAAAGATGGTGTATGGAGCTAACTGGGCATATAATTTGAAATTATCGCCGGAAGCCATGAAATTGTCTGCTGGTTTTGGCGGCGGGATGGGCGTAGAAGGTATTTGTGGTGCTGTAACCGGAGCTATCATGGTTCTTAGCCATTTGTATGTAAAGCAAAATTCTCATGAAAGCAAAAGAATAAAAGAGTTGGAAGGAGAATTTATTGCTAGTTTTAACAATGAATTGGGTTTTACTGACTGCAAAAGTTTAAAGGAAAAGTACAGAAATGACGAAGTAAAATGCAATCCTATTATTTTTAAAGCTGCCGAAATTTTGGACGCTATGGTGGAGAGAGAAGGCTTGTAATGGAAGAACAACCTTGTGTAACTGTTATTGATGATAAAGTTCGCGAAGAAAAAGCGGACTCTCTTTGTAAATGGGCAACAGCAAGAGCAGGCGTTATAGTGGTAGCACCTTTGTTAGGTACCATGGCGCTTTTAGCTAATCAAGTTTATCTTGTTTGCAAGTTGGGGAGAGTTTATGAGGAGAAAATTAGCGAATCAGCGGCAGTTAGTATTTTGAGTTCATTGGGAGCCGCCTATGTGGGGCAGACTGCGGTAACCTTAATCCCTTTTGCACCTCTGCAAATACCTATTGCTATGGGGACTACTTATGGTCTGGGCAGAGTTGTTACTCAATGGTTAAAGACTGGTAAGCCCAAAGATATGAGTGCTTTTAAAACAGTTTATGATGATGCCGTTGTTGAAGTAAAGAAAAATATAGAGTTGTTTAAAAACAACCCGAAAAAAGATACACCGTTAGGTGACGAAAACAAAAAATTTAACTAGTGAGGTTAACAATGGAATTTTTTATATTTTTGATTTACATGTCTATGGTGTCTTTTGCTATGGCATTTGTAGCGTATGCAATTGTAATTTGGTTATTTGGTGCCACAGGCAAGTTATCTCGGTATACACAAATTTTTATTATCCCTTTAGCTATTATAGGGTGGGATCTTCTTACGATTACCAGACCTATTGAGTATAGGTACTATGTTGGTGGCGTGCCTATGGCCGTAATTGCAATCATGCTATTATATTATCGCTTTGTTAAAGGCGGAAGTTGGAGCAAAGAGGAACCAACTCCTATGGAACTTGCCGGCAAGGATAAAAAGCCTAGTGCTAAGGCGTTAAAGTATGCCGCCAGAAAAAATAAGAAAAAATAAGAAAAAATAAAAAAAATAGAGGAATTATTAGGCTTTATAAAGAATGTATATTATTAGAGGTGGGTTTGCGGTTATAGTTTGCCGTGGCTAGCACAAAGCACAGAAAATTTTGGAGGTGGTTTTATGTTTAAGAAAATTTTAGTACCTATTGATGGCTCAGAAACGTCATGGAGGGCATTAGAAGAAGCTCAACTCTTAGCAGAGAAATTTGACGGTGAATTACATATCATTAACGTTATACAACCTTATAACAACGCGGCTTTATTGGCTGTTCCCTTAGATCAAGCGACTATTACGCAGGGTAATAGCGAATTGGAAAAAATTGGTGATAAGGTGTTGACCATTGCTAAAGAAAAAGTAGCTGGTTTTAAAGGAAAAGTTGATTTTGCTTTAGAAGTTGGGCATCCCTCCGAACGCATAATTTCTTTTGCGAAAAAAGACAATTGTGATTCAATTGTCATCGGCAGTCGTGGATTAAGTGGTATTGCCGAATTTTTCTTGGGGAGTGTTAGCTCCAAGGTTTCCCAATATGCTACAGTTCCGGTTCTAATTGTTAAATAATTAGGCCTTTTGATGAGGCTTGATATAGTAGGCCATTAAACTGACATAATTAGCAGCCGATAGTGGCCACGAAGCGATTCAAATCGCTTATAGTTATTATAGGAGGTGGGTTTATGTTAAAGAAAATTTTGGTTCCTGTTGATGGTTCTCCTACTGCTCTAAATGCTTTGAATTTGGCTATGGCCATAGGTGCAAAGTTTGACAGCGAGATTATTGCTTTGCACATTAATATTCCTTATGACTATACCAAACTTCCTCCACGTAAGCCTAAAACTGAGGCAGAAGCGGAAGAAATGGCAAGAAAACCTAAAAATCCTACACCTTTGGATGCAGCCCAAAAAGTGGCGGCTGTTGCCGGTTATGGAAAGATCGTATTTCGTCAGATGGTTGATACAAACCCAGCAGATAAAATTGTTGAGGCAGTAGAACAAAGTGATATTGATATGGTTGTTATGGGTAATCGTGGTATGGGGGTTTGGGCAGGGTTGCTCATGGGTAGTGTTAGTGCTAAAGTTTCCCAAACAGTTGAATGTCCGGTTATTATTGTGAAATAGTATGGTGCATATTTGAAGGGGGATATTATTGTGTTGAAGACAATTTTAGTGCCTGTGGATGGTTCCGAAAAAGCTTTTAAGGCTTTGAAGTATGCTAGCAATTTATGTAAGGACTGTGGGAGTAAACTTGTTGTTTCAACAGTAGTACTGCCATATGCATTTACCGAAGCGGCTAAAGCATATGACTCAGATATTGCTGAACTAATTACTACTCAACTTCCACCAAAAAGCAAAGACAAAGCAGGGGATGTTATTGAAGATTTTAGTAAAGAGAGAATCTTGGCCCTTGCCAAAAAGAAACTGGCTAAAGACAAGGATTTGAAAATTGAATATCGCCGTATTATTAGCGATGACCCTGCTAAAGCTATTGTTGATCAAGCAGATGCTATTAAAGCTGACACCATTGTTATGGGTAATCGTGGGATGGGTCAATTTGTTGAGATATTTTTAGGTAGCGTTGGTAACAAAGTTATTAGTTTCGCTAAATGTCCGGTGGTAATAGTTAAATAATTTAAAATTTAAAAAGCACCTGCGATATATTCGCAGGTGCTTTTTTGCAGTCAAAAAGGAATATTTACAGAAACATGATATAATAAAATTCAGAAAATTCAGGATATTAGCCCGTGGTAGAGGGCATGTATACTAATCTCTAGGTCTAAAGACTGAGTAAAATTGGCAAAACTTGGTAAAAAACAATACCAAAGCACCTATTTATAAAATTGTAGTGACATTATAATTAAATTGGTATATTTTTGCTTACAGGATGTAACGCAACGGAATATTTGGGTAATGGTAAAAGGAGCGTACAAATGGAAAAAAAGTTTACCACGCAAGATTGGTTGAAAATTGTGGGCAAAGAAAAACTACAAACGTTTCAGGATTGTTTTACACGAGTACATTGTTTTAGTTTGGGGTTTTTTGATTTAGCAGGAACCCCTATTACGGTAGAGGCAAGTTCTTCTTTATTTTGCTATTCTATGATGCAAAAACAGAAAAAACGTTGTAAAAAAGAGCAGGAACAGGCGTTAGCGAGTGTTAGAGAAACAGGTAAAGCCGCCTTGTTTAATTGTTATTCAGGGCTAAATTTCTTTATGTGTCCTGTGTATTTAAATAAACAAATGGTAGCTTTTGCTTATGGCGGCGGTGTCGCTTATAGTACGGAGGATATTTCTGGTGCTCTGCGTGAAAAATATAAAATACCTGTCATTAGTGAGCACAAACTAATGATGATAATAGCTTTATTAGAGCAAATAATGGGTATGTACAATATAGATGCTGCAAACACTATTAAAGTTTTAGAAGCGTCTGGAGAGAATGATAGCGTTGGAAATATATTTGACGAAAAATTAAGCAAAAGAGAAGCAGAAGTTGCAAAATTGATTTGTTTGGGTTTAAGCAATAGAAAGATTGCGGACAAACTATTTATTAGTGAAAAAACGGTTAAAACACATGTAAGCAATATTTTAGGGAAACTCGAAAGTGCAGACAGAATGCAACTCATTGTTGATTATGGCCATTTTATCAGCAAGAATATTGGAGAAACTCATGAGTATTAGAAGAAAATTGACAATATTTGTGGTTTTGCTAACCGTCATACCCATGTGTATTTTGCTGTTGGCATCACATTTTGCTTTTAATAAACAAATAGAGCTTAATGAAAAAACCTATTTAAATATAGCGATGAAAACAGCGCGCAATTCCATGTTTAATCGAGCTCAAGGTTTACGTCAAACTGGTATGGTTTTAGCCCAAAGTCCATCTTTTCAAAAGTTGATAGATAAACGAGATGAAAAAGGGTTGGACAATGCTCTAGACACTATTAAAATAAACTGCCCTTATGCTGATTATGCCGTTATTGTGGGCCCGCACAATGAGCTTTTAGCTAAATTGTCACCAAGTATGGTTTATCAGAAAAATTCCCGCTTTGGCATCTTGTTAGATAATGTCCACCAAGCTAAAAAGGCAATATTTTCCAAGGAAGTTTTTGCTTTAAATCAACTATTTTTACCGAATTCTTTGGAATACAATGAGTATATAGTGGCTATAAAAAAACCAAAGGTTAAGGAAAAAGACTACTTGGATAAGGCACTAATGGGAACGACAATTGTTCCTATTGTTAGTAAAGCTGATGGTAGTACAGTAATAGGTAGCATAATTCTTGGAGATGTGGCAAATCACGACGACTATTTTCCCCAATATTATACTGACTATGTTAAGGAATCATATTTGGCTATTTCTGTTGATGGTATTCGCATTACTTCGAATATTAATGCGGAAAGTGGAGGGCACTACACAGGCAGTAGAGCTCCAGAGGGGGAGGAAATAAGCGAAGACGGAGTACATAAGTACTTTGGTGAGGTTGAAATAGGCGACGAAGTACATATTTTTTTAGACCAAATAATTACTAATTATTCAGGTGAAGAAGTAGCAATGATAGGTGTTGGTATTCCGGAAGGGCGTTTTCTAACAATCATTTCTGATAACAATCGCATGGTTCTTTTTGTAAGCTTGCTCTGTTTGGTTATTATGATTATCGCCGGCAATTGGCTGGCAGCAAAGATGGCAGACCCTATTGTTAAAGCTACCAATGAAGCTAAAGCGTTGGGAGCTAATAGTTTAAATAGGGAACACTATAAAAATTTTAACACTAAAGACGAAGGGGTTATACTCTTGGAAACATTCAAGGATATTTCCCATGATTTGCAAAGAAAAGAACAGGATAGAGAAGAAACTTTGCAACAATTATATATTGAACATAACAAACAAAAAGCTTTGGCGGCACAATTGCTGACAATGAATGAAAAACTAGAGAAGATAGTTGCTGAACGTACAGGGCATTTGCAAAGGGCGTTAGAAGAATTACACAAGGTAGATGCAGCAAAATCACAGTTTATGGGCAACATTAGTCACGAGCTTAGAACGCCGCTCAATGCAATTATGGGTGCCGCAGAAATTTTGCGTGATAATATTTTGGGTAGCTTAAATATAAAACAAAATAAATATGTAGAAAGTATTTATAGCAGTGGTGAGCATCTATTGCAACTAATTAATGATATCCTCGATATTTCTAAAATAGCTACGGGGAAAATGTCTTTAAACTTGGAGAAATTTTATATTAAAAATGCAGTGCAATCTATAGTTAATAATGTTAATAGTTATATAGGCAAAAAACATCTAAACATCTCGCTAACTATTAATCCTGATGATTTTTTAGTAGTTGCGGATGTGCATAAGATTAGACAAATATTTTATAATTTGTTGTCAAATGCGGTAAAGTTTACACCGGAAGGAGGGACAATAATAATAGAAATTTATAAACGTGAAGATGTTATGGAAGCCATTGTTAAGGATACAGGTATTGGTATAGCGGAGGAAGATTTAGAAAGAGTTTTTATTGAATTTGAACAGGTAGATAGTTCCTATTGCAGGCAATATGAAGGTACGGGCTTGGGACTGCCTTTAGTAAAAAAATTAGTGGAATTGCACGGAGGAGAGGTTTGTTTAAAAAGTAAACTAGGCGTTGGTACTGAGGTTATGTTCACTATTCCATTGGAACAATCTCTGTTAAAAAACAACTATAATGCATAGTAAGGAGACAATAATGGCAAAAGTACTAATTATAGATGACAACGAAAAAAATATAGAACTATTTAAGGATTTCGTAGAAAGCTGGGGCTATTCTACTATTCTGGCTTATCAAGGACAAGAAGTTATTGAGCTTGCAAAGAAAGAAAAACCTGATGCTATTATATTAGACGTCATGTTACCAGGCATGAGTGGATACGAGGTTTGTAGCGAGCTAAAAGATAATCCGGTAACCAGATTTATACCTATTGTTATGGTCACGGCGTTGACTGATTATGCAGATAGAGTACATGGATTTAACGTAGGGGCAGATAATTTCTTGGTAAAACCGGTAAATTACAGAGAATTAAGAGCAATTTTGGATAGCTTACTGCGTAAAAAAGCATGGTTGGAAACCATGGAAAGCAAAGAAGATGTTATGAGGGCGTTTATAACGGCCGTTAATGTTTTAGAACCAGAATATACAATAGATTTGAAAAATGGGAAATATGTATACTATCATAGGCTATTGCGTTATTTGCGAGTTTCAACTGAAGTAAGAGATCATATTTTGACAACGGCCATTATGCTTGACGTGGGGGAAGCAATATTCGGAGAAAATAAGACTGAAAATGAAAGCATAAAAATAATTTCCAGCTTGAAGCTAGCAAAAGCTACCGTACCACTTATGAAATATGTAGAACAATACTCTAAAGGTGTTAGCTTAGCAATTCAAGAAGATATAAAAAATTTAAAATTACAACAAGAAGCAGATATATTAGTGGTTTTAGAAAACTTTGGTGTGATAATGAGGGAAACAGGCGAAGATATAAATGTTGCATTAAAAACATTAAAAGAAAGTGCTATAGCATTTGGATATTCAAAGAGTATAGTTGCAGGGTTAGAACAGACAATTACGGATGCTCTTTTTGCAGAAAGCTTGAAATAAATCAATTTAATAAGTATTATTTTCTCACCATATCAGCGTTGCTGATATGGTTTTTTTATGGATCTAAAGGCGTAAAAGTGGGAAATAATTTAGGCAATTTATACAGCATTGGTAGCAAGTAATCAGAATTTTCGCATTGTAGAATAAAACGAAGCTAAAGAATCGAAAGGGGATGCGAGTGCAAAAAGATTGGTACTAAAAAGAAAATCAAAATAATTTTTTTATTACAGAAAGGATGAGATTAATGAGTGCAAAAAAAACTGCTTATTGTGTTGTTGCTTCTGCGTGGTTAGCTGTCTTTTGTTTGTTTGGTTATCGCGCAACATTCGCCATCTTCTCCGGACCTATGGCACAGACTATGAACTGGACAGGAGCGGAGACTTCTTTGGGGTACTCCATTATGATGACTGTGTACGCTACTACAGCATTTTTTAGCGGTATGATTTTGGACAAATGGGGGACAAAGCCCGTTTATTTTATTGCCGCAATTTTTTGTATGTTAGGATTTTTCTGCACAGCACGTGTAGATAGTTTAATTGGCTTTTATATTGTATATTCAGTTTTTGCTGGCATTGGTACCGGTATGCTTTGGGTATCATCTACCATTTCTGTACGCAAATGGTTTGTTGGTAATCAATATGCAAAAATGTGGGGTATTGCCTTTGCTGGGGCACCAATGGCACAAGTACTATTAAGCCTAGGTGTTAAACCAATGCTAGTGCAAAGTGCTTCCCAATGGCGTCCTGCTATGACCTATCTATCTTGGATTTTTTTAGTTCTTTTGTTACTTGCGACATTTTTAGCAAAGCGAAATCCTGAGCAATATGGATTGGTGCCTTTTGGCGCCGTGGCAAAAAAGGCTGGGGAAGAAGCTCCAAAAGAATATGTTTGGTCCATAAAGGAAGCTTTTGGAACATATCCAATCTGGGCGTCAATCATTGCCTTTATGGGCTGTGTCTGTGGTGAATTTTTAATTTGGACTCAAATCGTACGCTATTGGACAAATGATTTAAAAATGCCTTTGGATTTGGCGACTAATTTATACGTGATTATAGGGGTAGCTGGCATTTTTACAATGCCCATTTTAGGTATTATCGCAGATAAGGCTGTCGTCCACTATAAAAATGAGGTTAAAGGGCGTAAAGCTATGTTAATTTTTGCTCCATCTGTTGGTATAGCCGCCTGTATTTTGTTATTAATGATGGGCAAAGATTCACTTATTTTAGGTGGTCTTGTTTGTGTATTGTTTGCTATTTATTGGGCTATTGAACCAGGTGGTGTTGTAGGCTACGCAGGAGCTATTTATGGACGTGTGAGCCTTGGTAAAATATGGGGACTATCTACATGGATTATCATGGGCATAGGTCCGGCATTAGGGAGCTACATGGGGGGATACCTTGCAGATACTACCGGGAACTTTGTCGCTTCCATTCAATTTGCTATGGGTGCTTTTGCAGTAGCGTTAATTGCTTCTTTGAGTATGCCCAGAACTGTTGAATTGCCGGAAAAAGCCAAAGCAAAATTGGCAACAGACTCTTTAATGCAAACGCCTTAATAAGTAAAAACCAGATTAAGTGAGGGTTTATGAAAGTTTTAATAATAGGCGATAGTTAAAGAGACATTGCCTACGCCTACCATCATAGTATTAACCTTGTGAAGCAACGTTCCTTGATTTTGTATCAAGGAATGGGATTCGAAAATCTAGAAGCAGTAGAAGCAATAGCGAAGAAAAGAGGCGTTATAAAAAGTGCAAATTAACAGAGAAGCTGATTTAGAAGGAAAAAAATTAGCCGAAAAGAAAATTAATGATATAAAAAAACCTCGCGAAAATGTTTTAGATACTATTGCTGAAATTGAAATTACAATGGCTAAGCAAATGCATACTGATGAACCATTAGATGAAAAAACCTTGCCCGCTTTTAAAAGGAT
>JAQVYX010000051.1 GCA_029004715.1 Acidaminococcaceae bacterium
AAAGTGTCTTGCAATATTACAGTGAGAAGGCACAACAAAGAATTTGAAGGGAGCAATAAAAAGTGAATGTATATGTTTATGCGGGTCTAACCTATTTGGCTACAGCAGTTGTTTCATTACTTGTTATAGGGGTTATTGTTTTACTCAATAAGTTAATGAATGGTAACTCTAGTAAAGGTGGGGTTGAGTAATTATGGATATGAATTTAGTAATGCAATTATTCCCTGGTATTTCCAGTTTATTTCTTCAAGATCCGGTTATTGCAGGTGCACGTATTGTTTTAATAATTTTAGGATTTATTCTTGCCTATTATGGCTATAAACGTGTTTTAGAACCTCTAATTATGGTTCCAATGGGTATTGGTATGATTTGTATTAATACCGGAGTTTTGTTTTTAGCTAACGGACAGACAGGTACTTTATTTTTAAATCCATTGATTTCAGATCCTAATGCCCTAGTTAATATTATGCAAGTTAACTTCTTGCAACCCATTTATAATTTTACGTTTAGTAATAGTTTAGTTGCTTGCCTAGTTTTTATGGGTGTTGGTGCCATGTGTGAAATTGGCTTTATTTTGGCTAATCCTTGGACCAGTATTATAATTGCTATTTTCGCTGAGGCAGGCACATTCGCTACTTTGATCTTAGGCGTCACTCTTGGCCTAGCTCCTCACGAAGCAGCGGCAGTTGCATCTATTGGTGGTGCTGACGGACCTATGGTGCTATTTACTTCTTTGATGTTGGCACCCAAATTATTTGTACCTATATCAGTTATTGCTTATTTATACTTGAGCTTGACATATGCCGGTTATCCTTGGATAGTAAAAATGATGGTTCCCAAGAAATATCGTGCAATGGATATTGAAATGGATTTTCCGGAAGTAACTAAGAAATCTAAGTTTATCTTTATTATTGTTGCCTGCGGGTTGCTTTGTTTGTTATTGCCAATGGCCGCTCCTTTGTTGATGTCATTCTTCTTGGGTATGGCGATTAAGGAATCTGAAATCGTACCTTACCAAGATTTATTAGAAAATACAGTTCTTTATGCTGCAACTTTAATGCTTGGTCTACTTTTAGGTTGTTTGTGTGAAGCATCGACTTTATTAAATCCCAAAGTTGCTATAATTGTTGCTCTTGGTATTTTAGCTTTAGCTATTTCCGGTGCAGTTGGTGTTATTGGTGGCTGGGTTGTTTACTGGGCTAAAGGTGGGAAGAACTTCAATCCTTGTGTCGGTATTGCCGGTGTATCTTGCGTTCCTTCTACTGCCAAAATCGCACAACATGCTGTTGAAGAGGAAAATCCTTTTGCCGTGGTATTGCCAATCGCAATGGGTGCTAATATTGCTGGAGTTATAGTTTCTGCTGTAGCTTGTGGTATTTTTATAACCACAATTCAATTTGTTAAATAAAAGTTTGCTAATAGAAGGGTAATTTTATGAATTTGGATTGTTCTAAAAATCAAATTATTATAGGAAAACCACTCATATACTACGAAGTACTGGACTCGACTAATTTAAAAGCACAAGAATTAGCGGAGAAAGGTGCTCAAGAGGGAACAATTGTGCAAGCGGACCGGCAGAGTGCGGGCAAAGGCCGCTTAGGACGAAAATGGGAATCGCCCCCAGGTAGTGGTCTGTGGTTTACGATTATACTTCGTCCGAAGATTGATCCAGAGTATGGAGCTCAAGCAACACTTTTGTCTGCTGTTGTGCTAGTAGAAGTATTAGAGAAGATCACTGGAATAAAAGCTACGATTAAATGGCCCAATGATATCCTTGTTGGTAGGAAAAAAATATGTGGTATTTTGTCGGAAATGCATTTTAATGAAGAAGCCATTAATTATATGATTATCGGTATTGGCCTTAATGTGAATATGGATCAGAAGGATTTTACTGAAACGTTAGAAGATATTGCGACCTCAGTTTATTTAGAAAGTGGCAAGAAATTTGCAGGTAATACCTTGTTAGAGGCATTTCGAGTTTCTTTAGAAAAATGGTACGAAATATGGGTAACCGAAGGCTTTAAAAAGATTAGAGTGCAGTGGTTAGCTAGCAGTGGTACTATAGGAAGAGTTGTCAAAGTAAAAGATAATGACAGAGAGATTTTTTCAGGTGTGACTGAAGGTATAGACGATTATGGCTGTTTATTGGTGCGTAACGAGGCAGGGATTTTACAAAGTTTTGATTTTGGAGAAATTAGTATAAGATATTAGTCTTTTCCAGAGAGAGAGAGAGAGAGAGAGAAAGTGGGTGGAGATGTTGGTAAGCAGATTGGCTGGATTGCTCCAAGAAAGTGTAAAAACTCCAGGTGTTGCTGCTATGCTGTTGGCTTTGACAAGATCTATTCATGATGAGGAAGTTGTTAAAGAAGCGATTGGGGAGACAGGGCATAAATTTGTTGTTACTGAAGTTGGTGGACAGACAGGCCTGAGCAGTTTTCAGGAAAAAATTAATAGAGCAGTAATAGGTGCTGGATTAAATGCAAATATTATTGACAAGCTACCAAATGAAGTACACGCAATTATTCATGCCACAGAAGAAGCAAAAAGAGGAATTATGGTTAATACTTCTTCCAGTGCTAGCTTAGCTTTAAAGATAGCTGTGGTCAGAGATGAACATTGGATTGCAGTAGCTATGTTTGGTACTTCTGCCTTGCACTATATGACTAATCATGAACGTGCGGGGCTAGGGATTATGCATATATAAGATGCGGTTTGACAATCACATAGTGGTGATTATGAGAGAGAGTTATTAGGGTTTATTTCCTATACCTCTCTTTATTTTTTCGCCGGATCTTTATTATATGAAGTTTAAAATTTTGTAAGAAAAGAAAGGAGAGACAGTAATGGAGTTTAAAGGTGTAAAACGCGAATGGAATACTTTGAAAAAAGATGCTGATGCCAGATTAAAAGATGCTGCTCCCTATGTTAAAGAGGGGAAAATAGTTGATGCCAAAGACACGGTCGCTTTGTTGGAGGCAGTTATTAAACCGGGAGATAAGGTGAACATCGAGGGTAATAATCAAAAACAAGCAGATTTCTTAGCTAAATGCTTGTGCCAAGTAGATGTAAAAAAAATACATGATTTGCATATGGTGCAGTCGGTTTTGACTTTACCGGAGCATTTAGATGTATTTGAAAAGGGTATTGCAAAAAAGCTAGATATGTCTTTTTCCGGACCACAAGCGAAACGAATTGCTGAGTTCTTGCAAGAAGGGAAATTAGAATTGGGGGCTATTCACACCTATCTTGAGTTATATGGTCGTTATTTTGTGGATCTGACTCCTAGAGTAGCACTTGTTGTAGCAACTAAAGCTGATAGGAATGGCAATTTGTATACAGGTTTTAGCACAGAGGATACTCCTGTTATTGTAGAAGCCACTAAGTTTCGGCAGGGCATAGTTATTGCACAGGTTAATGAGATTGTTGATGAATTACCTAGAGTTGACATTCCGGGAGATTGGGTAGATTTTGTTATAGAGTCACCAAAACCTTTCTATATTGAACCACTATTTACCCGTGACCCAGCTTTGATTACTGATGCTCAGGTGCTTAAAGGTATGATGGCTATTAAAGGTATTTATGCTGAATATGGGGTAAAAAGCTTAAATCATGGTATTGGTTTTGATACTGCGGCTATTGAATTATTGCTTCCTACCTATGGTGAAGAATTGGGCTTAAAAGGAAAAATTTGCACTAACTTTATTTTAAATCCGCATCCGACTTTGATTCCAGCAATTGAATCAGGGTGGGTTGAATCAATTCATAGTTTTGGTGGCGAACTTGGCATGGAAGATTATGTTGCAGCGCGTAGCGATATATTCTTTGTTGGACCTGATGGATCAATGCGGTCTAATAGAGCATTTTCCCAAACAGCAGGACATTATGCTATTGATATGTTTATTGGTGGTACTTTACAAATTGATCCATATGGCAACAGTTCGACTGCAACAGCCACTCGTGTAGCTGGTTTTGGCGGCGCACCTAACATGGGCTGTGATGCCAAGGGACGCCGTCATTCCAGTGATGCTTGGCTTAAGGTTGGCGATGAATATGGCATGAAGGAAGAAATGTATGGAAATGTTCGTCGTGGTAAACGCCTGGTAGTACAATTGGCAGAAACTTTTCGTGAAAAACTAGCACCTGGTTTTGTAGAAGAACTGGACGCTTTTGCTTTGGCAAAAAACGCCAAACTTCCTATTGAACCGGTAATGATTTACGGTGATGATTTGACTCATATTATTACAGAAGAAGGTATTGCTTATTTACATAAGTGTCGTTCAATGGAAGAGAGAACAGCTGCGATAAGAGGTATTGCAGGTTTCACTGAAGTTGGCATGAAAGCAGATCCTAAAATGACCAAGCATCTGCGGGAAACCGGTGTTATAAAAACGGCAACAGATCTTGGTATTGATATCAATAGAGCAAACCGTTCTATGTTAGCGGCAAAGAATGTACATGACCTAGTTGAATGGTCAGGCGGTTTGTACAATCCACCAGCTAAATTTAGAAATTGGTAATTTAAGGAGGAGATTATAGTGGCATTAACAACTTTAGAATTTGAATTTAAAGCAGACGCACCCAAATCCATTGCTAAAGAATGGTCACATCTTGGAGTTACGGGTTCAGGCGACTTGGAAGTATTAATGGAGAGAAAAGATCTTGGCGGAAAAACTAAGGCAAAAGTGGTGACTCCTGTTGTTGGTTTTGATGCTATTTGGGAAAAAATGATTAATAAATTTGTCGTTGAAAACAATGTTGGCGATGTTAGCATTGAAATTAATGATGATAATGCAACTCCCATAGTTGTTTATATGCGTCTGCGTCAAGCTCTTGCAGAAGCAAACGCAAAGGAGGGTGAACAAGCATGAAAAATTGGAAAGAATTAGAAGCAAGCAGTTTTTTAGATGCCAATGCGCGTGAACGTGCTTTGGGCATGGTTGAAGCAGGAACGTTTACTGAATTCCTCAATCCCCGTGATCGTTTTGTAAGCCCGCACCTTCCTGTGCTTGGGACAGCCGTAGAATTTGATGATGGAACGGTTACCGGTGTTGGACTCATTGGTAAACATCCTGTATTTATCGTTTCGATGGAAGGGAAATTTATCGGCGGTTCTATTGGAGAAGTTAATGGCGGGAAAATGGTTAATACTTTACGGTTGGCCGAAAAAGCAGCTGTTCAAATCAAAGCAGCTCATCCAGATGAATATGATGCCCGTAGACCACTAGTGGCAATATCCTTTGAAACCGGCGGTGTACGTTTACATGAAGCTAACGCAGGGCTTTTAGCCCATGCAGAAGTTATGGACGCTTTTCAAGATTGTCGTCATAAGGTACCTATTGTAGCCGTAGTAGGAAGTAAGGTAGGTTGTTTTGGTGGTATGGGATTTGTTGCTGCTGCTACTGACGTTATTGTTATGAGTGAAGAAGGTCGCATTGGTTTAACAGGACCGGAAGTTATTGAACAAGAAATGGGTAAGGAAGAATTTGACGCTTCCAACAAGGCTCTTGTTTATCGTACGACAGGTGGTAAACAAAAATATATTATGCAAGATTGCAACTATCTTGTAGAAGATAAAATCTCTGATTTTTACGATGTTTTAGCAAAAGTTGCAGATTTGTCTATGCAGCAAATAGAAGAAATGCGTCGTATTGGTTCTCTTAAATTAGTGCAAGAACAAATGGATCTAGTAAAATTGGTAGGTGAAATGCAACCTAAAGACTCTATGGATTTATGGAAATATTATGGTAATGAAAGTCCGGAAGCCTTGCCGGAAATGTCTACTGCAGAGTTTTTAAAAGTTGTTAAACGTAGAGTACGTAAGTAAGGATAGGAGGAAAATAACATGGAAGAATTTGATAATACAATGATTGGTCGTGGTCGTGACGCAATTGATATGATCATTGATCCTGATTCCTTGCAAGAAAATGTTATTGGTAGTTATGTTTTTGACCCTGAATACGGAATGGGGGCAGTTGTTGGAACAATCAAGTTAGAAGGCCGTGATGCAACGGTTATTGCTAACGATGCACAAACATTTAGTGATAGATTTCCAGTTGTTTTTGGCGGTATTATTGGGTTAGAAGAAGGCTATAAGATGGCAACAGCTGTATATCGCACAATGGAAGCTGATGCTGATAAACCTATGGAAGAAAAACGCCCTATAGTTTTGATCGTTGACACTCCGGGTAATGGCCCTGGCAAAATGGAAGAAATTGCCGGTATGAATAAATCTACAGGCAGCTATCAATTGGCTTTGGCCGAAGCAAGAAAAGCAGGACATCCTATCGTTGCTATAGTTATTGGTCGTGCAATAAGTGGTGCATTCCTTTGCCATGGTTTGCAAGCTGACCATATTTTGGCATTGTCAAAAGATTATGGCACTATGATACATGTTATGCCACTAACCAGTATTTCTCGTATTACTAAAATGGACATCGAACGTTTGGAAGAATTGTCGACCAGCAACCCTGTTTTTGCTGCCGGTGTAGATTTCTTCTATAAACTTGGTGGTGTACAAGAAGTTGTAAATAAAGTTGAAGATATGAGGGAAGTTATTATTCGTCATATTAATGAAATTTATGCTATTAAAGCTGCTGGTCAATTTGAAAAACTAGGACCATGGGGTCGTGGGCTTTTAGGCGAAGAACGTGGCGGCCGTACTCATAGATTAAAAGCTATGGCTCAAATGAATGCTGAATATGAAACTGTTGCTGACAAATACATTAATGCTTAAGGAGGGATGACGTATGGCTGGACTTCTACGGGAAATCAGTCAATTGGTGGCTGAATTCGGTTCTGCACCTACGCTAGAAGATATGCCAAAAAGAACTTTGGCAGATAAAGGAATTAAGGGACCAACGGCTGCACATACCATTGAAGAAATACATACGCCTCTGAATTTAGCATATGTAACTTTTACTACGGGAAGTTCTGCTTTTCAAAATATAGTTGGTATTACGTTTGCAGAACTGCCGGAAAGAATTAAAGCTTCCAAAACAGTTTTGGAGCGCGTCGGTCTAAAAGCGGGAGATAACGTGTTAGTTACTTATCCACCTCTTGTTAACGTTTTTTCCGGGCAAGCTATGCAAGAATATGGGCTGCAATGGAAATTCCTTATCCGTTCTAGTCGTGATGCTTTTCTAGCGGCGTTGTATGAAGAAAAGCCGGTTGCAGTTATTGGAGAATCATCCTTTTTGCGGGCGGCTTTGGAAGATGCAAAAAACATGGGAGTAGCAGATGAATTACCCAAAAACTTAATTTTGCTTACGGCAGGCACACCAATGGATTTAGAACTTTTACCCATTGCGGAAGAAGTTTTAAACGCTCAAGTGCATGATTTGTATGGCTGTCAAGAGTTTGGCTGGATTGTCATGGATGGAAGCCCTGTTCGTGAGGATATAACGCTTGTGCCTTTATTGACAGTTAAGGGAAAAGAAACTTTTGAACTAGTTGTTGGTGGATTACCAACAGGTGATAGCTTCCCAGTTTCGAAAAGTGGACATGTATGCAATCATAAAGGCAGGATTATAACTTACCGCCGCCAGCGTACTTATCCAGAGTTTGAAGTAATATTAAAGGCAACAAAGCTGTCTTCTGCTATTACTGCAGGAAGAGCAGCTCGCAGTATATTGAGAATTAAAGGGCGAATTGTCAAAGTTAGTCCAGACTTAGTGACTAATGCGCTCAACACTGTATTGGAACTTGTGCCTGATCCAATACAGAGACAGACAAACAAAAGTGTAATTATTAAAGATGCAGTTAAAACAAAATTGTTTGATGATTTGGTACAGGCACAATTAGACTATCAACAAAACAGTAAGGCTGATCCTGTATGGACGAAAAGGAACTAACGCAATTTAACAGGCATGATTTTGTCATTATATCCAAAGCTGGGCGGGAGCGTATTTGTGCAGAAGTCCTTCCTGATTATAGTGCAGCAATAGGTACTATAGTTCGAGATGTTTTTTCTAATAAATACGGGGAAGCAGGTATACCGGGAATTGTACGCAGAGCAAAAGCCGTAAATGAATTATCAATTCCACTAGGGATTGTACCATAGGAATGTTTTGAAGGAAGACGTTTGCGTATAGGAACTTTCGCCAATTATGCTGAAGAGATGAAGATTATAACACCCTACAAATTGTTGCAGATGCCATTTGAATGTCGTAATAATTGTTTGAAGGCTGCCAGGCAAATAGAGATTATGGTACAGGGCATAAACCAAGCAATTGGCATATTAGGTTCAGCTGGTTTGGAAATATTTACAGGATGCCACTATACCAATGGAGATTCCGATCTTGATTTAGTGATTCAGGGTTGTGATTATAAGACTATTGTAGAAATTTACAATCAGCTCAAGGGTATTGGTAGAAAATATAATACCCCAATAGACTTAGAAATTGCCTTGAATAATGGTTATGGCGTTAAAGCAGCTGAACTTTTCATGGATACAAAAACCTTATTAGGTAAAAGTTTAGATAATGTTACCTTGTTGGAAAGAAAAGCAGTGTTACAAGCACTGACTAAAAAGGAGAGCTATTATAATGGAAATTAAATCTAGAGTACCGGGTAAAGTAGTAAGATTTGAGAAAAAAATCGGTGATACAGTAGCTGTTAAAGATATATTGGTTACTATGGAAGCAATGAAAATGAAACAATTGGTTCCTTGCCCAGTGGCAGGAGTTGTAAAAGAATACAAAGTAGCAGAGGGAGATCGCGTATCTGCTGGTCAAGTTCTTTTAGTTGTAGAATAAATAATTTAATACATAGCTACGAGTTTAAGCTCGTAGCTAATTAAATGGAAAAGAGGATATCATAATGGAAATTAAATCTAGAGTACCGGGTAAAGTAGTAAGATTTGAGAAAAAAATCGGTGATACAGTAGCTGTTAAAGACATATTGGTTACTATGGAAGCAATGAAAATGAAACAATTGGTTCCTTGTCCAATTGCAGGCGTAGTAAAAGAGTACAAAGTAGCAGAGGGAGATCGCGTATCTGCCGGTCAAGTTCTTTTAGTTGTGGAATAATCTTCAATATTTAGCCTAGTTAGTTTCTCATTCAGAGTTGAATGTGATAATAAAAAATTGAACTTAGGTGGTGTAATTATGGCAATTTATGGTGTTGCATTATTAGCGGCTTGTTATCTTGTCGGTCTCGTAATCGGTGATATGTTAGGTGTTGTTGTAGGGGTTAAGGCAAATGTCGGTGGTGTTGGCTTTGCAATGTTATTTTTAATTTTACTGTCAAATCATGGTATTGATCATGGCTGGTTAGACAAAAAGGCTCAGAGTGGTATTGCTTTTTGGAGTGCGATGTATATTCCTATTGTTGTAGCCATGTCTTCTATTCAAAATGTTGTCGCAGCTTTAAAAGGTGGTCCTTTGGCTATAGGAGCAGGTTTAGTTGGGGTTACGGTTGCGTTTGCATTTATTCCTATTATTGCTAAATTTAGTGGCGACAAAAAGGAAGAGGTGGCGTAAATGGATATATTGGCAATTATTTCTAAGGTTTTTATTAAGAACGGGCTAGTTTTTTCTTTTATGCTAATTGGTATTATAACTTTTATAACCTATAAAATTTCTGCTATGACCAAGGGCAAGGTCCATGGTTCAGCTATAGCAATATTTACTGGCTTAGTTTTAGCCTATATTGGTGGGATAACCACGGGCGGGTCTAAGGGCATAGCCAGTATTCCTCTTTTTGCAGGTGTTGGTATGATGGGTGGCGGAATGTTTCGTGATTTTGCTATTGTTTCTACCGCTTTTGGCGCTGATTTACGTGAAATTAAAAAATGCGGCATGGTTGGTGTTGTATCTTTGTTATTAGGGATACTTAGCTCATTTATAGTTGGTTGCATAATGGCGTATTTTATGGGCTATCCAGATGTTGTTTCTATGGTAACAATTGGAGCAGGTGTTTGTACGTTCGTTGTAGGGCCGGTTACAGGCGCTGCTCTTGGTGCATCTTCTGATGTTATAGCTATAAGCATTGCTGCCGGTGTCGTAAAATCCGTCGCTGTAATGATTTTAACTCCATTTGTTAAAGATTTTGTTGGTTTGGATAATCCGAAGTCAGCTATGATTTTTGGCGGATTAATGGGAACATCTTCAGGAACAGCCGCAGGACTTGCTGCTGTTGATCCAAAGCTGGTTCCCTATGGAGCAATGACTGCCACCTTCTATACAGGTATTGGCTGCTTGCTTTGCCCGTCAATCTTGTACTTGGCTGTTAAAACTATTATGGGTTAAAATTTAAAATCAGATAAATAGGCAAGCCATTAATGGCTTGCCTATTCTTAAAAAAATAAGTAGTCTTTTTGTGAGGTGTAAAATGCAGTCCTTTGAAAAAATAAGTGAATACTTATCTCAAGCTATTTTATTGGAGGTAGCGGTTTATCCTAAACCGGGGCTTGTAAATAGATATACAAATGGCTCTCATAGCGATATGAGCATTCTAACCTTTGCCA
>JAQVYX010000052.1 GCA_029004715.1 Acidaminococcaceae bacterium
CGCAAACCGAGCAAAATACTATCTCAGCTTCACCACTATCGGCAATAGCCATAAATTCATGAGAACCGCTGCCGCCAATGGCACCGGAATCAGCTTCTACCGGGCGGAAAGTCAAATCACAACGATTGAAAATGTTTGTATAAGCATCATACATTAATTTGTAGGACGCATCAAGGCCAGCCTCATCACGATCAAAAGAATAAGCATCCTTCATAATAAACTCGCGGCCACGCATTAAGCCAAAACGTGGGCGTCTTTCATCTCTAAATTTATTTTGTATTTGATAAACATTCAAAGGCAATTGTTTGTAAGAACGCACATCGGCGCGCACCAAAGTAGTAACCAACTCTTCGTGAGTAGGCCCTAGGCAAAATTCACGGCTGTGACGGTCCTTAATGCGAAACATTTCATCCCCATATACTGACCAACGACCACTCTCCTGCCATATTTCTGCCGGTTGCAAAATTGGCATCAAAAGCTCTTGAGCTCCTGAACTATCCATTTCCTCGCGTATAATTGTCTCTATTTTCTTCAAAACACGCAAAGCTAAGGGCAAATAAGTATACATACCCCCGGCTGATTTTCTAATAAAGCCTGCTCTCAACATTAATTGATGACTTATTACTTCAGCTTCTGCAGGAACCTCTCGTAAAGTTGGTGCATATAATTTGGAAACGCGCATCACTTCATCTTCCTCTCACTCACTATTTTATCAATTTCTTTAAACAATTCCTCAAGAATCTCTCCTTCAGGAACTTTTTTTATAATTTCACCTTTTTTAAAAATAAGGCCTTCATCTTTCCCCCCGGCAATACCTATATCAGCTTCTCTTGCTTCACCAGGACCATTTACTACGCAACCCATAACGGCTACCGTAAGCGGGATCTTAATTTTTTCCAAATAGCTTTCCACTGCCAAGGCCAACTTTTCCAAATTAATGGAAGTACGTCCACAGGTAGGGCAAGAAATTAAAGTAGGTCCATATTCTCTTAGTCCCAAAGACTTCAAGATTTGATAAGCAACCCTTACTTCATTAGCTGGATCACCTGTTAAGGAAACGCGAATAGTATCACCTATTCCTTCGGCCAAAAGCGTACCAATACCTACAGCAGATTTAATAATGCCGGAATTGACAGTTCCTGCCTCTGTAATACCTACATGTAACGGATAATCACATTGACCGGCTAAAAGCCTATAGGCCGCAATAGTCATAGGCACATCATGACACTTAAGTGAAACCTTGATATTAGTATAATGCAAATCTTCTAAAATATGAATATGACGCCAAGCCGCTTCAACCATAGCTTCCGCCGTTGGATGCTCGTATTTAGCCAATAAATCTTTAGGCAAAGAACCAGCATTAACACCAATCCTAATAGGCACATTACGCTCTTGGGCGGCCTTTATTACTTCAACAACCTTGTCCCTGCTCCCAATATTGCCTGGGTTAAGTCGTAACCCATCTACACCTGCAACAATAGAAGCCAGCGCTAGTTTATGGTCAAAATGAATATCCGCTATAAGCGGAATACTAATTTCTTTTTTTATCTTTACAAGTGCCGCCGCCGCTTCCATTGTTGGTACAGTGCAGCGAATAATTTCACAGCCCAGCCTTTCCAACGTTTTAATTTGAGCTATAGTAGCTGCTGCATCTTCTGTTTTTGTATTGGTCATTGACTGCACAGCAATAGGATTATTTCCACCAATAGCAACTTTACCAATTTGCAATACTCGTGTTAGTCTGCGTTCCATGTTAAAAGTTCCTTTCCTACTTAGCGCGTTATATCCTTCACTGTGGAAAATACCGTAATAGCCAAAATAATGGCAATTCCCACCATTTGAATAGCTTCCATATAGCGAGGTGCCAAAGGTTTACCCCGCACAGCCTCTACTACTAAAACCACAAAATGTCCACCGTCTAAAGCTGGTATTGGCAATAAATTAATGATGGCCAAATTCAGGCTTAGAAACGCAATAAAACTTAAAAGCGCTAATAACCCTTGAGAAGCAACATTACCTGCCATTTGAGCCACCCCAATGGGTCCGGCCACATCTGCCGGAGCCTTTCCTGTAATAATTTTCCTTAATCCATTCATCATAGAAATAACAATACGTTTAGTATAGTCAACAGACATTTTTCCTGCTTCTAAAATGCTAACAGATTGTTTAGTGAATTTAGGTGAAACACCAATAAGAGGTCTTTGCAACTCCTTATTATAGACAGCTTTCATCTTATAATCACGCACAGAACCGGCTCTATCAACCTTTAAAGTAACTTCCTTAGTTCCGGCAGCGCGCAATTTAACGACTAAATCGCTCCAGTCTGTAACCACATTACCATTAACAGACAAGATTTTATCGTCCGGCATGAGCCCTGCATCAGCAGCAGCCTGTTTGGGGGCTACCGTTCCTAAAATAGGAGTATTAACAGGAGTATCTACTCCTGAAATAGCAAAAATACCAAAAAATAAAACTACAGGCAAAATGAAATTCATCAGAGAACCAGCCAAAATAACCAGCATCCTCGCGGGAATACTTTTAGTGGCAAAGCCATTCTCAACAGTTTCAGAGCCTGGATCCATTCCCGCAATTTTATTATACCCACCCAAAGGAATTAAACGCAGAGAATAAAGCGTCTCTGCGGATTTGGTCTGATATAATAATGGTCCAAAACCAATAGCAAATTCATCTACACGCATGCCCACAAACTTTGCCGTAGCAAAATGCCCTAATTCATGCACTGTAACCAAAACACCAAAAACAAGTATTGCCGCTAATATTGTTATCAAATTCTACCTCCATCAAAATGTTGCTTTTAAAATTTTGTTTGCTCTCTTACGTGCCTCACTGTCAGTATACTCTATGTCCTCTAACGTGGGCTTTTTAATATTTATAAAACTATCTAATGTGGCCGCAATAAGTCCTGCAATATCCAAAAATTTTAACTTCTTTGCTAGAAAAGCATACACAGCTATCTCATTCGCAGCATTAAAAACGCAAGGCATAATCCCCCCTGCACGTCCACAATCCACTGCAAGTTTAAAGGCTCCAAAAACATTAGTATCAATGCTTTCAAAGGTAAGGGGCCCTGCTTTCACCAAATCCAATTGCCCGAAAGCATGTTCCCAACGGTCAGGATAACTTAAAGCATATTGAATAGGCAATCTCATATCCGCTAATCCTAATTGTGCCATAACAGAACCATCTACATACTCTACCATTGAATGTACTACACTTTGAGGATGCACCACTGCTTCTATTTTACTGTATTCCATGTCAAAAAGCCAATGTGCTTCCATTATTTCCAGCCCCTTGTTCACCAAAGTAGCCGAATCCACTGTAATCTTCTGCCCCATAGACCAATTAGGATGCTTTAAACATTGTTCTAAGGTCACATACGTCAGCTCCTCTAAGGTTTTACCTCTAAAAGGTCCCCCGGAGGCTGTAACTAATAATCTTTTGACTTCTTTGTGTTTATTGCCTTGCAGTGCTTGAAAAATAGCACTATGTTCGCTATCCACCGGAGTTAAAGCTACTCCATGCTTTTTAACAGCCTCCATAACTATACTGCCTGCAGCTACCATTGTTTCTTTATTAGCCAAAGCAATATTTTTGCCGCTGCCAATAGCATCCAAAGTAGGACGCAACCCAGCATAGCCTACCATAGAAGCCAATACCGTATCAGCTCCTGCATAGGTCGCAACTGCCTGCAATCCCTCTGTCCCTGCCAAAATCTGTGTTTTGCCACTATAGCGCGAGCGCAATCTTTTAGCTGCCGCTTCATCGCTAAGGGTAACTATTGCAGGGTTAAACATATGTATTTGTTCTTCCATAAGCACGTCATTGCTATTAGCAGCCAAAGCCACTATTTTTAATTTATCCGGATTGGCTAAAGCTACCTCTAAAGTTTGTGTACCAACGGAGCCTGTTGACCCCAAGACAGAAATGTTCTTCATATTCTACTCCCTCATACTTTACCAAATATAGTCACTACTAAAGCAAAAAGTATTTTATATAATAATACGACAATGGCACTACAAAAAGCAAGCTATCACAGCGATCTAGAACCCCGCCATGACCCGGGAAAAAATTACCTGAATCTTTAACGGCAAAAGAACGTTTCATCAATGACTCCACCAAATCTCCCAAAGGTGCAAATAAACCAATAATAAAACCTAAAGTAACAACTTTGATAATCGGCAGTCCCAGCCACATAGTACCAGCAAGGACAACTACTATTACACACCCTATAAAACCGGCAACTGCCCCTTCTATACTTTTTTTAGGGCTTACGGCCGCAAGCAGAGCATGCTTACCAAAAGCACAGCCAAAAATATAGGCAAAAGTATCACTGGCCCAAGTACCAAACAGCACAATCCAAAAAAGAGCTTCTCCTAAATCCATTACACCCAAAGCTCCCGCGTTAACACTATGCCCTGTAATATTACGTAAACGAATAAAATGTGAAAATAAAAGTCCAATATAAAGCACCGCACAAGAAGATAACGCTACCTCCGGTGCCCAGTTGCCGCGTCTGTGGTAGTATAAGGCCTCTAACATAATACCCAATATAGAAAAAGTCATAATAGGTATCTCTAATAGTTCACTGTCAAAAGCCGCTGCTAAAATAAGAGATAACACCGCCAAACAGCTAGTTAAATAATAAACTTTATACCCCTTGGTCAGCATCATTTGCCGAAATTCATACCAGCCCACAAAAGCCAGCATTGCCACTGCCAACGTAAATAGCAAGCCTCCTGCCCTTATTAGGAAAAATGCTATGGGTATTGCCACTATAGCTGTTACCGTTCTTTTAAACATCACTGCACCTGCTTATTTAATATTTAACCCACCATATCGGCGGTCACGTTTTTGAAAATCTCTAATAGCCTCTAACAACATCTCTTGAGTAAAAGCAGGCCAATAGCTTTCCGTTGTCCAAATTTCAGCATACGCAATCTGCCACAGCATAAAATTACTAACACGAAAATCTCCTCCCGGTCTTATTAATAAGTCCGGAGACGGCAATTGACGAGAATACAAATTGTTTTCAAACACAACTTTATTTATTTCACTAGGTTCCAATTGGCAATTTTTAACCTGCTCTGCTATGCCGCGCACAGCTTGCAATATTTCCGCTTGTCCCCCATAATTAATTGCTAAATTAAGGATAATGCCTGTATTGTTCTTAGTCGCTTCCAAGGCATGGTCCATTTTTTTACAAATTACCTCAGGTAAACCTTCTCTCGATCCCATAAAACGAACCTGTACATTATTTTCGTTAAACTCATCTATTTCATTAGTTAAATAACGACTAAGTAACTCCATAATGAAGTTAACTTCTGTAATTGGTCGTTTCCAATTTTCCGTAGAAAAAACATAAGCACTCAGTACCTTAACGCCTAACTTATCGGCGAAACGCACAATATTTTTTAATGTCTTAGCGCCTTGATTATGGCCAAAAGTTCTAGGCTTACCCTGAGCTTTTGCCCACCTACCATTGCCATCCATAATGATAGCAATATGCTGTGGCATTCTTTCCCTGTCCAAATCCTTTATTTCTACTACAGGGATATTTTTAGTTGATGTAGAATTAGTAAAAATATTTTTAAACATGCCATATATCCCTTCCCTCGGATAAAAATGTACGCAACCCCAAAAATAAACACGGGGTTGCGCAATCTTTTTACTCATCAAGGTTGTTTAATTGCACCTACTGGGCAAACAGAAGCACAAGCGCCACATTCAACACACTCAGCTTCAGTAATCGCGTACTTACCATCGTCCTCTTTTATTGCGCCTACCGGACAAGTACCTTCGCAAGTACCACAACCAACACACTCGTCTTTATTAATAGTATAAGCCATAATTTACTACACCTCCTTTCGACATTTACAAGCTACTGTTAAAATTACTTTATAGTCAGGCGTTACAGTCTGCTTAACCACATAAGCATCCTGATCACGCCAGATAAGCTCCTCACGTCGTTTTTGGGGTAAAGTCCTAATAACTTCATAGGCAATGCCCTGCTTTCTTAGACGCTCTATAGCAATAGTTAACGGAAAGGCCAACACATTGGCAATAGCATACTCAACCATTAAACTGCCATGACTTCAGTTTCTTTATGAGCTAAAATGCCGTCAATATCTTTAATAAACTTGTCCGTCAGTTTTTGAGAGTTATCCGTTGCTTCTTTAGTCTCATCCTCTGTAATAAGTTTAGCCTTTTCCATTTTCTTAATTGCATCATTAAACTCACGCCGTACATTACGTACAACTACGCGTGCATCTTCGCCCTTTTTATGTACAACCTTAACCAAATCTTTACGACGATCTTCAGTTAATTGTGGTAAGTTCAATCTAATAACAGTACCGTCATTGTTCGGGTTTAATCCTAAATCCGATTTCATGATAGCTTTTTCAATTTCTTTAAGCATAGTCTTTTCCCAAGGTTGGATGATAATCATCCTAGGTTCCGGTACTGACACATTAGCTACTTGATTAACAGAAGTCGGTGTGCCATAATAATCTACCATAACCCTTTCCAAAAGAGACGGTGTAGCTCTGCCTGTGCGAACGCTAGTTAGCTCACTGCGCAAAGCCTCAATTGCTCTATTCATTTTTCCTTCAGTTTGAACCTGTAACTCAGCTATCGTAGCCATTATTCCACGCCTCCTACTATAGTTCCTATTTTCTTGCCCAAAGCCGCTTTTAAAATATTCCCCTTAGTATCAATATTAAATACGACAATAGGGATTTTGTTATCCATACACAAACTAATTGCGGTAGAATCCATAACACCCAAATTCTTCTGAATAACTTCAATATAATCTAGTTTATCATATTTTTGGGCGTTTGGGTTCTTAGCCGGATCACTATCGTAAACTCCGTCCACTCCTTTTTTCCCCATCAAAATAGCATCTGCTTCAATTTCAGCCGCTCTTAAAGCAGCAGTCGTATCAGTAGAGAAATAGGGATTGCCAGTACCGGCAGCAAATATTACAACTCTGCCCTTTTCTAAATGACGAATTGCCCGTCTGCGTATATAAGGTTCTGCTATTTGTCTCATTTCAATAGCAGTTTGCACTCTTGTTGCCACTCCACGATTTTCTAAAGCATCTTGCAAAGCCAAAGAATTTATAATAGTTGCTAGCATACCCATATAATCTGCTGTCGCTCTATCCATACCCTTGGCACTACCGGAAAGTCCACGCCAAATATTACCGCCACCATTAACTACAGCAACGTCTAATCCGCTTTCTAAAACGTCTTGGATTTGTTCCGCAATATCTTCCACTACTAACGGATCAATTCCATAACCTTTCTTGCCGGCCAAAGCCTCTCCACTAAGTTTTAAAACTATTCTGTTGAACTTTTTGTTTGCTGTCATTAACATGACCTCCCGTAGCCTCTTATCTGTATTTAAATTCTACAAGCAACGTTTTTTTCCTCTATTATAGTTAAATTTTTTCTCTAAGGCACTTATAAAATAAGAGAACACCTAAGTGTTCTCTTATTGGTATTAATCATTTAACAAAGGACATCACTTCAGCAGCAAAATCTTCATGTTTCTTCTCAATACCTTCACCCAACTGGTAACGGGTAAAACGTCTTATAGAAATGTTCTCGCCAATCTTGGCAATACTTTCATTTACTAGTTGAGAAATGGTTTTATCTGTATCTTTAACAAACATTTGATCTAACAAGCAAACTTCTTTGTAGTATTTTTCAATACGACCAGCGACCATTTTTTCAATAATTTTTTCTGGTTTTCCTTCGTTGCGAGCTTGTTCGGACAAAACTTCCTTCTCATGCTCTAATTCAGCAACAGGCACTTCTTCTCTATTTATATAAGAAGGATTCGCAGCAGCAATATGCATAGCAATATCCTTAACCAAAGTTTGGAAGTTTTCTGTTTTAGCAACAAAGTCAGTTTCACAATTAACTTCAACTAAAACACCAATTCGTCCGCCACCATGGATATAAGAATAGACTAAACCTTCAGCAGCTACACGGCCGGCTTTTTTAGCAGCGGCAGCTAACCCTTTTTCTCTAAGAAAATCAATTGCCTTGTCAATATCTCCTGCGGTCTCTGTCAAGGCCTTTTTGCAATCCATCATGCCAGCGCCAGTGCGTTCGCGCAGCTCTTTTACTAAACCAGCGGTAATTTGAGCCATTAAAAATCCCCCTTTAATATGTAAATATATTATTCAGCAGTAACAGTAGCGGCAGCTTTAGCTTCTTTTGCAGCCTTAGCAGCTTCTTCTTTGCTTTCTTTTTCATCTTGCGCGCCTTGACGACCTTCCAAAACAGCATCAGCCATTTTGCCAGCCAACAATTTAACGGCACGGATAGCATCATCGTTTGCAGGAATCAAATAATCTATTTCATCAGGGTCACAGTTGGTGTCTACAGTTGCTACGATAGGAATGTGCAACTTACGAGCTTCCAGCACTGCAATATGTTCTTTGCGAGGATCAACGATAAACAATGCTCCCGGCAATTTCTTCATATCTTTAATACCGCCCAAGAATTTAGTCAATTTATCCATCTCATGACGTAAGCCAAGAACTTCTTTTTTAGGCAATACTTCAAAAGTACCGGCCTCTTCCATTTTTTCTAATTCGCGTAAGCGAGAAATACGATCTTGAATGGTCTTAAAGTTAGTAAGCATACCACCTAACCATCTCTCGTTAACAAAATACATATTGCAACGAAGAGCTTCATCACGCATAGCTCCTTGAGCTTGTTTCTTTGTGCCAACGAACAAAATGTTTTCGCCACGAGCAGCTACTTCACGAATGAAGTTGTAGCACTCATCTACCTTTTTTACAGTCTTTTGCAAATCGATAATGTAGATGCCGTTTCTTTCAGTAAAGATGTACGGAGCCATTTTAGGGTTCCAACGACGTGTTTGATGTCCGAAATGAACACCTGCTTCTAATAATTGTTTCATACTAATAACGCCCATTTTAATTCCTCCTGTTTTTTCCTCCGCAGATTTCTTTTCGTCTAAACCGCACCATGGCGGACAGCGACGTAATACTCTGCGTGTGTTTTCTAACCGTCGATAATTATAGCATAATTGTAAGATACTTTACAAGCGCTTTTTAAAAACTGGTACAGTTTTTAAAAAACTGTGCAGCATTTGCGACTTTGTCGCAAAGTGCAGCATAAAGGCAGTTAAGTGGCAACGAAGTTGCCAGTGAAGTTGCAACTACGTTGCAAGTGAAGTGCTCTTCGAGCAGTGAAGTTAGCCGTTGGCTAAGTTATGGATGTTTTCTTTCGAAAACTAAACTAATAAAGATATGTGCAGCTTTTGCGACAAAGTCGCAAAGTGCAGTTACGGCTACGCCATAGTGCAGCTTCAACTTCGTTGAGTGCAGCTTTTCGAGCAAGCTCGAAAGTTATGGATGTTTTCGTAAACGAAAACTAACTTATTTCCTTCTATTGAATATATTCTAGTTTTTGGAACAAAAACTCTCCACAACTTTGGAAGCAGCGCTTCCAATACTGCACGTTCCGTAGGAACAGCTGCACTTTGCGGAGCAAAAGCTGCACTTCGATGAAATCGATACTGCACATTTTTTTATACTGTTCGCTTGCGAACACTTCACTGCGGCTTCGCCGCACTTCACTTATGCGAAGCATAACTTCACTTGCATTATATGCAACTTCACTGCTTTTCTGCTGCACTTCCGCGTTAGCGGATGCTGCACAATGCCCTTTCACTTCACTGCTTTTCTGCTGCACTTCCGCATTAGCGGAAGTATAGCAAAAGGCCCCTCACGTTTTTGTGAGAGGCCTTTTGCGTCTTTACTTATTCAATTTACTGATACTATCTCGCAGTTCGTTAATACCAACTGTCAGTTTTTCCAATTTTGTTTCCATCCGGACCAAAAGGAACCAGGATAAGACCATGGGAAAACCGTAGTTTGCGATTTGCGTTGCAAGGTAAGAATTATCCATACTAATTTTTTAAGCCAGATCTTCAACTGAGCTCACACGAATTGCCGATACTTCCGCCAAATCGCCATTAGTAGTAACAAGTGCTTTATCAGTAATTAAACCTTCCATAACCTCTGAAACCTCTGCTTTAGTTAGATCCTCTCGAGGATCATCCAAATTGATGCTTTTGGTTTTACCGGCAGTGTCCTTAAAAACCATTTGTAAACTTTTACTCATTTAAAAACCCTCCTTATTAAAAGCAGCTAAGTGGCAACGAAGTTGCCAGTGAAGTTGCAACGTGTAAAAACATGTGCAGATTTGCCTATGGCAAAGTGCAGTTTGCTTCGCAAGTGCAGCTTCCACTGCGTGGAGTGCAGCTTTTCGAGCAAGCTCGAAAGTTATTGAAGTTTTCATTCGAAAACTAGAATTAATAAAACTAATAACTTAATGAAAAGAATACAACATGATGATTTGC
>JAQVYX010000053.1 GCA_029004715.1 Acidaminococcaceae bacterium
GAGAATCAAAAAGTGGTAATCTCGCCATTTTATTTCACCTTACTGCCTGAAGCAATCCCCGGTACTTCTGCTAACACTAAATTTCCCGTACCATCTGAGGCTGCCAAAAGCATACCGCGAGACTCAGTACCTCTTAGTTTGACGGGTTTTAAATTCGCAATAACTATAGTGTTTTTCCCCACCAAGGCCTCTTTTGTATAATATTGTGCTATGCCGGAAACTATTATGCGCTCTTCACTACCAATCTGTACAGACAATTTCATTAGTTTATCGGTTTTAGGAACACGTTCTGCGGCTAAAATCGTGCCTACTCTAAGATCAAGTTTTGTGAAATCATCAATTCCGATTTCAACTATGCCTGGCACTGCTTCTTTTTTGACCGGTGCCGCAGCTACCTTAGATCCTGCAGATTTTTTCGTGCTAGCTATGACTACTTCTCCCTCTTCATTAACTTCTATACGCGGGAAAAGCGGTTCTCCTTTTTGCACTTTTGTCCCCTCAGGTATTTTGCCCCAAGTAACATCTGCAAGCAAATATTCCTCTGGTACAGTAAGACCTAACTGAGTAAAAATTTTCGGCGAAGTATGTGGCATAAAGGGGTAAATTAAAATAGCCGTAATTCTAAGTATTTCTGCCAAATTATACATAACAGCTTGTAAACGTTCCGCGTTTTCAGGATTTTTCGCTAAAATCCAAGGTGCTGTTTCATCGATGTATTTGTTCCCACCGCTAATAAATTGCCATACCAACTTAATAGCTACATTAATCTCCATATTATCCATAGCAGCTTTATAAGCGGCTACAGTTGCTAAAATCATTGCTCTGGAAGCTTCATCATAAGTTTCATTGACCACGCTCTTATGAATAATGCCGCCATGATATTTTTCTATCATGCTAACTGTTCTATGTAGTAAATTGCCCAAATCATTCGCTAGATCAGCATTAATTCTACCAATTAACGCATCCCGAGAAAAATTACCATCGCTGCCTAAATTAATTTCACGCAATAAGAAGTAACGAATGGCGTCTGCCCCGAACTCTTCTATAAGTCCGATAGGTTCAATAACATTGCCCTTAGACTTAGACATCTTATCGCCTTCCACAACTAACCAACCATGTCCATAAATTTTTTTGGGTAGCGGCTGTCCCATTGCCATTAGCATAATTGGCCAAATAATAGAATGGAATCGAACAATTTCTTTCCCCACTAAATGCACATCACAAGGCCAATACTTGTTGAATTTTTCTGGGTCAGTACCATAACCGATACCTGTAAAATAGTTTAACAAAGCGTCAAACCAAACATATACAACATGTTTGTGATCAAAAGGCACCGTAATACCCCAATCAAAGGTAGTTCTGGTAATACACAAATCCTCTAACCCGTTATTAATAAAATTAATCATTTCGTTACGACGGGAAACAGGCTGGATGAAATCCGGATTATCTTTTATATATTGCAATATACGATCGGAGTATTTAGACAATTTAAAGAAATAGCTTTCTTCCTGCATATTTTCTACAGGGCGTCCACAATCAGGACAGTTACCATTTACTAGCTGATGCTCTGTCCAATAAGATTCACAAGGGACACAGTATTTACCTTCGTAGTTTTTCTTGTAAATATCCCCTTGATCAAAAATTTGCTGCATAACATCTTGCACTACTTTTTCATGTCTTGGCTCGCTAGTGCGAACAAAGTCATCATTGCTTATGCCCAGCATTTCCCACAAACGCTTAAAATTTGCGACAATTCCATCTACATATTTAATAGGTGTAATCCCTTTTTCTTCTGCTTTACGTTGGATTTTTTGTCCATGCTCGTCACTGCCGGTTAAAAACATAACATCGTAACCATCAGCTCTCTTGTAACGGGCAATCGCGTCAGCTACTGTTGTACAATAGGCATGTCCTATATGCAAATTGTCACTAGGATAATAAATTGGTGTTGTAATGTAAAAACATGGTTTTGTCATTGCTATTCCCCTTCTTCTTCTAAAATCAACTTATTGTATAATTCCCGCTTAGGAATTTTATATTCTTTGGCAACGGCCGCTAGGGCTTCTTTTTTTTGAGTCCCTTTGGCCATAAGCATTCGCACTTTATCCAAAGGTGCTGTTTGTGGCAAAATCTCTGCCACTTTTTCTCCTGCACCCAAAATGATCACGAATTCTCCCCTAGGCTCTTTTTCCGCTAAATGTTCTAAAGCACTACTAATGTCACCGCGAAAAAATTCTTCATGCATTTTGGTTATTTCCCTAGCCAATACTACTGCTCTGTTACCCCAAGCTGTTAAAATATCTTGCAAAACCACTTTAATTCTATGGGGTGCTTCATAAAAGATAATAGTACCGGGAATATTTTGCCATTCGTCCAACTGTAATCTGCGATTTTTTTTGCTTTTAGGTAAAAATCCTCCAAAGAAAAATGTGGAGGACGGTAGCCCTGAAGCAACAAGGCCTGACAATGCAGCGTTTGCTCCCGGCACCGGAACTACAGTAATATCTTCTGCAATAGCCTGCCGTACCAAAAGCTCTCCGGGATCAGCTATGCCGGGAAACCCCGCATCACTGACCAAAGCAATGTTTTCCCCTGCTAATAAACGTTGTATTAAAAGAGGTCCCTGCTTTTCTTTATTATGCTCATGGTAACTGATTAAGTGCCCGTGCAAATCAAAATGTGTCATTAACTGGCGGGTATGCCTAGTGTCCTCGGCAGCAATTATATCAGCTTCCTTCAGCATCCGCAAAGCTCGCGGCGTTAAGTCTTCTAAGTTTCCAATGGGTGTAGCACATAAATACAATGTGCCTTTTCCTTCTATCATACTATTTATCCTCCCGGTCTATACCATAGTAGTTCAACGTTTGTTTACTATGGGTTCCATCCGCATTATACATAATGAGTGGTGGCAATACCTCTAAACCAGGTGCGCCACCTTTGACAAACTCTGCCAAGAAAATCCAAGCCGGTTTTTCCACAAAAGAATGTACCCATTGCAATTTTTTTAGCTCTAAACCATATTTAGCACCTAAGCTAACCGCTTCTGTAAAACGCTCCGGCAATTGCACTAAAGCAAAACGGCCTCTGTATTTGACCATATAGGCAGCCACTTGGAAAAAATCCTCCAAAGTAGCTGTTATTTCATGGCAGGCAGCCATACCATTTTTTCGCATCTTGCCGCCAATACGATAGGGAGGATTGGCCACAACTAAATCAAAAGTTTCAGAAGCATAAAAAGCTTTGAGTTCTCGCAAATCAGCAGATAATGCTTCTACCCTCTCAGACAATTTATTAGCAATAATGCTCTGGCGAAAAAGATCTACTACCTGCTCGTTACAATCAACGCCAACCACATGTCCTGCTCCTCTTGCCGCAAGCAAAAGGCTCATTGCTCCCGTACCACTTCCCAGTTCCAAAACCTTGGCTCCGGTTACTAAATGAGGGAACGCAGCCAAAAAAACAGCATCAGTGGTAAAACAGAATTCCTTTTTATCTTGCCATATTGAATATCCACAACCTGGCAACGAATCCAGACGTTTAGTTTCTTCCATTTCTATTTTTCCACCTTAGAAGCTTCCACCATTTCATCCCAACCAACAGTAATTGTGTTATCAGGAGCAAGCTCTACCGATGCGGTCTTCTGGCTACGATTAATACCCATAACTCTTCCCTCTCCTGTAGGCGTTACTACCATCATTCCAGGTTTAGGTACTAATTGACGTTCTTTACTGCGAGCACAACCACAAGTTTTTTTCTTATCAGTATACAAGTAGTTTTCATATTTCAAGCAACATAACAAACGACCGCAAATGCCTGAAATTTTTGTTGGATTTAAAGATAAATTTTGATCTTTTGCCATACGAATAGATACCGGCTCAAAATCTCCCAAAAAAGTAGAACAACATAAAGGTCTGCCACAACACCCTATGCCACCTAGCATCTTAGCCTCATCACGAACACCAATCTGCCTTAATTCAATTCGAGTGCGAAACACCGCTGCTAAATCTTTGACCAAATCTCTAAAATCAATACGACCCTCAGCTGTAAAATAAAAAATTATCTTACTAACATCAAAGGTATACTCTACTTCTACCAAATTCATGTCCAAATTATGCGCCTTTATTTTCTTGGCACAAATATTGAAGGCATCTTTTTCTTTAATATGATTTTCTTCTACCTTAACCGCATCTGCTTCAGTAGCTTTGCGAATTACCGGTTTTAATGGTAAAACTAAATCTTCTTCTGCCACCTCTTTGGCCTTTGTTACAACCTCACCGTATTCAACACCTCTAGCAGTTTCTACTATTGCATAATCATTCTTTTTTACCTCTGTATTAACCGGATCAAAATAATAAATTTTACCGGCTTTTTTAAATCTAACACCAACAACTATAGCCACCTTAATCCTCCTTCCGAAGCTCATTGATACTTAGTATCAAGGCCTCTAGCACCGCTTTACTACCAGTTTTAGCAGCAATACCTCTATAGCTTTCACCAACAATTTTCATTAAGCTTTCTATCTCTTTACTTTGCCATGATGCAAAGCAAATGTCTATGCGTGCCACTAAGTCAGGATTGAAAAGCTTCTCAGTAATATGCTCTTTACTAAACAAAGCATCCCGTAAAAGCAAAAGTAACATTTCTAAAAAAGCCATGCCCTCTGACATGGGCATTTTCTCCAACCAAGGCAGCTCTCCTATAAATTGCATAACCCTTGCTTCTCGACTATGCTCCAAAATATATAGTGCCCTTTCTCGCCACAACAAAGCATCAATTTCACTTAATTCCAATGCTTTACCAGGAGAACCGGCAGCTAAATTAGCTAAAATTTCTGGATTTTCCACTTGCTTTTCTTGCAATATAGTGGCTATATCTTCTGAAGATAAGCCATCAAAGCGTCTACTTATAACCCGTGATAAAATCGTAGGCAGCAAACGGTTAATGTCTGTTGCAATAAGAATAAATAACCAGAAATCAGGAGGTTCCTCCAATAGCTTTAATAAACTATTAGCCGCAGGTGCTTTCATAAAGTCTGCACCATCAATAATGCAAACTTTATGTGTAGAAAGCGTGGGAGCGTAAGAGGCTTGCCTACTCATATCTTTAATCTGCTCTATTAACAATTCTCTACCTGGTGCTAGCTGGGCTACCTGGATAAGATCAGGATGGGTTCCCGCTCTAAAAGCCTTGCAAGAAGCGCAGTTGTCTTCACTATAAGGATTACCTTGACAAAGAAAACTTTGGGCAAATTGCTGAGCTAAATAACGTTTACCTACCCCAGACGGACCATAAAACAAAAGCGCAGGTGTCGATTTTTCCCCTCGCAAAAACTGGCTAAGAACCTTTTTATTTTGTTCATGTCCCAATACTTTTGGCCACATATTTTTCTTTTCCTTCATTATGTATAGTGCTAAAACCAAAGGCTACAGCCTATTACATATTATTTTTTCTACCTGTGACATAATCGCTTCGGTAACCGTATCTAAATCCTGTAACGCATATACAACTTTAATGCGCTTTTCCTCTTCGCGAGCTAACTGCATAAATCCATCACGTACTTTTTGTTGGAAAGCTAATCCTTCTAGCTCAAAACGATCCTGTACCCCGCGCTTTTGCCGTCTAGCTTCTAAAAGTTCAGGAGAACCATCTAAAAGAAAGGTAATATCGGGCTCCAATCCTTTTGTAGCAAAAGTGTTCATTATGCGAAGTTTTTCTAAGTTCATACCACGCGTAATTCCTTGATAAACAAAAGTAGAATCACTAAAACGATCACATAAAACTATTTTCCCCACAGCTAATGCCGGGGCAATAATTTTTTCCACATGTTCAGCTCTAGCCGCCAAATACAATAAAGTTTCTGCTTCCGCTTTTATAGGAAGCTCGGGATCTAAAACAATATCGCGTATTTTCTCAGCTGCTACCGTTCCACCCGGTTCTCTGGTACAAACAACTGCAAACCCCCGCTCTTCAAGCCATTTTGCTAAGCGGCTTATCTGTGTAGTTTTACCACTACCATCGGGTCCTTCAAAAGTTATAAATAAACCTTTTGTCATTTCTTCACCACTTGTATACTTTCTAAGTCGCTATCCTTGGGACCACTTACAGGTATCCCCGCTGCTTTGAGTTCTTGACAGTACATTATGATTTCTTCTGTTAACTCTTCGCCAGGAACTATTATGGGGATCCCAGGGGGATAAAAACTTATTGACTCTGCACAAATTTCTCCCATTGCTTCTTTAAATAAGCACTCTTTTTTAGCAGCATAAAATGCGACTCTAGGCAGCAAAACTTGCCGCGGTAAAGGCAAGTTGTAATTTGTCTGTGCTATTACCTTTTTTTGAGAAGCTACCAGCGTCATAAAAAGCAAAACTATCTTGCCAATTATTTCATCTATTTCTTGATTATCATCAGCATAAGTTAGCAAAAATAAAATATTATCGCGATCCACCAGCTCTACGGCAATACCGGACTGCCTGAGTTCATCTCCTACGTATACTCCTGTAACTCCCAGTTCCCGTACATTGACCATTACCTTAGTACTATCTAATCCTGCTACTCCGCCTTGGCCGATAATCCTATTATCCACAACTTTAAGTTGAGGAATTTTCGCCAAAGCAATCCGCAATTTATTTGCTGCTTTTATAGCATGTTCTACCAACAATTTTCCCTCTGTTGCCATTTGACTGCGCGCACAATCTAGAGAAGCTAGCAATAAATAATTGGGGCTAGTCGTAGTAACCAAACTCATAGCAGCTGCTACTTGTTCTCGCACTAAACGCTCACCTTTTATATGCAGCATAGAACTTTGCGTAAGCGCACCTAAAAGTTTATGAGTACTTTGAGCAACAGCATCTGCCCCACACTGCAAAGCTGATGCCGGAAGCTTTTGAGAAAATCCTAAATGTGCGCCATGAGCCTCATCTACCAAGAGCAAAGCATTATGCTCATGCGCTATTTTCGCAATAGCCGGCAAATCCGCCGTCATACCATAATAATTAGGGCTGGTTACTAATACAGCGCTAATATCCTCATGTATAGCAAAAGCCTCCGCAATCGCAGAAACTTTTACCTGTAGGCTAAGTGATAATTCCAAACTATACTCAGGTACAACATATACCGGTCTAAGCCCCCCCAAAATAAGGCCACCAATAACCGAGCTGTGGGCATTGCGTGGCACTAAAACCTTATCACCGGGAGCCAAGGTTCCTAAGAGCATAGCATGAATAGCACCGGTAGTACCATTAGGTGCAAAAAAGGTAACATCCGCACCATAAAGTTGTGCTGCCAAATTTTGCGCTTCTTGCAAACAGCCCTTGGGATTATGAATATCATCTAATTCTGACATTAACGAAACATCGCTAGCTAGGGCCTTTTCCCCCATCAACGTCAACAGTGTTTTATCAGCACCACGGCCACCTTTATGTCCGGGGGTATGAAAAGGATATACGTTATTATTTCTGTATTTTTCTATTGCTTCACATAAAGGTTTATAATTTCTCAACACGATTCCTCCACTTGCCTAGACTACTCCAGTATATTTATATATTTTAGCACATATTATGGTTCTGTCACAACAAAAACCCCAAGATAATATCTTGGGGTTACAACATTTTCATTAAACGGCAACACTGTAGCATGTGCCACATCTATACTGTCATATCCTACCCCGTGTTTAGCAATTACTTTTATTGTACTAGCACCATCTATCATAGCGGCTGTAATCTTGTTATTTCTAGCACATAATGCATCCGGTTGTATTTTATGTATCTCCTCCACAATTTTTGCTTCATTTTCACCCTGACTAATGTATAAATCGCAATTATGTTCCTGAAAATACACTTTTCCTTCATTAGATATGTCCTGCAAAAGTAGAATCTTGAATCCTATTGTTTGCTCGCCTCTAAACTAACTTTTTTTGTTGTAATTTAACATGATTATAATTCAGCAAAAAAACAATTCCATAACCATCTTCCCACCAATTTGTCTAGATACATGCTTCATGAACTTAACTAAAAAAGGCTGTTTCAACGTCACGATTAAATAACCGTGGTTGAAACAACCTTTTTTCAAAACAGTAATAAATATCTAATCATATTCTTCTCTAACCATTTTCGAGTCACTAAACAATTCAGGGGCAACTTTTTGCATTTCATACTTATCCCAATATGATAATTTTTCATGATCACTGTAATATTTCTTTGGGATTGGATGCGTACCAACAACTACCTTAATTTTATAGTGAAGTTCAATAAATTCTTTGAATTCCTTTATCCACGAGCAGGGAGGATAACCTACAACAAACCCCGTTGCCAAATGAATCACTTCTGCCCCATTCTTAATCATTTCCTCAGGGACATATTCAATATTGCTGCCCGGACATCCACCGCAGAAAGAATATCCAACAATCTGAACTTCTTCTTCGGCAGGATAGATTGAAAACCCGCCCACCCGTTCTTGCAAGGCTCGAAAACATTTTCCCCCGCCACAGGTCTGATAGCGGCCACAAATAATAATCCCGATTTTTTTCATGTTTTATGCCACCTTTCTCTTTTTTCTATAAGTTTTTTATAGCCGCAAGAAAGATACACTCCTTAATTATAAACTAGAAAGATCAAAAGAGACCAGCAAAAATTTATGCTCCACAATCGTCATTTTTTCCTCATTATGAAACTCCAGCAAACTAATACTCTGGTAAAATCTAAAGCTCCAGTTTATTACCCGTTTCCAAATATGATATTTTGTCTCCCAGCACTAGTTTTAATTTCTTATATGCTTCTATTCCGGTACAGTGAAAAGTGTAGTATTTGGTTTCATACGAATTCAAATATTCTGCAACACCGTTTATAATATCATCAGCTTCACATTTTCCTGTACTTGGAATTGATAAGTGAAACCCACCAAGAACAACGTCCAGCGGTCCTCCTGCCAATTCCATTGCTCTTGCCATAATATTAACTATGCCACGATGAGCGCACCCAGTCACTAAAATATTTTTTCCATTTTCGGTAAGCAGTAAATTTTGTTCATGTTCAAAAGGGTCTTTGACATATCCAGCATCCTTTTTGCATAAAAGTACGTCATTTGCCTTGGAACAAAGTTGCTTTTTATCAACTGTTGAAAAAAGCAAAATGCCATCATCCACCTGCCAGTCACCCCTAGTACAAATTACTTTAGGTGCTTTCATAACTTGTGGTAAAATGCCTATTTCAGCTATTTTAGCATCTTCACGACGCGCATAATGTTTTTCGCCAGCCTTTTCATGAATATAAATGCTCGCTTTTTTATTAAAATCCAAGAAAACCGGCAACCCTCCACCATGGTCCGAGTGACCATGAGAAAGGATACCTATATCAACAAGGGATAAATCTACACCCATTTTAGACGCATTATCTAAAAAAATAGTGCTTCCGCCCATATCAAACAATATTTTGTGCTTTTGCGTCTCAATATAAAGACTTAGTCCATGTTCACAACTTAAATCAGGAGAACTAGTTCTGTTTTCAACCAAAACTTCAATTACCATTTCTTACCTCCTTTTTAATTCACATTAGAACTCTCCTTAGTATATTAAAACACCATATACTGTTTTAGAAAGTACAACTCATTCAGTTTTATACTGAACGATAATTTTACCAACTTTTTTGCGAAAATTCATTCTTTGGGCAATACTTTGTCTAATATTTTTTAGTTTTAACAAAGTATTACCTTCATTCATTAATACAAGTTCTTCCTTGACAACCATGCAATACTGTTCCTTAATGTTTGCCCTTATTCTATCATATTTAAGCATAAAAATGCATCCCCATTAAATTTAAAAACACAATTGCCTAAAAAGGATCCATATTTATTAAAATAGGCAAAAAATTCAAATTTTTTAATACAGCAGTAAGTATTAACACCGCATATTATAAAATAGAGAAATCTAACAATCTATATTAAAAATTTGCTTATTACCCTTCCATTCCAAGTATTACTATACCAATTGCAGCAATAGCAATGACAAAATACTGCTTGAGCAAAAGCTTTTCTTTTAATAATATTCTGGCCCATACAATTGAGAAAATACAATAAGATGAGATTAAGGGTGCAGCTACAATAGCATTACCACCTATGGCATAGATATAGGCAAATTGTCCTGCAGTTTCAAATACACCTGCAAGCATCTTTGGTTTTTCTGCAGAAAGTTTAATTTTTTGCTTTTTAATAACCACTACATATACAAAAGCAAAAAATGCCATAATTAAGAATGTTAATTCGTATGCAATATTGGCAGCACCTTCTTTAATATA
>JAQVYX010000054.1 GCA_029004715.1 Acidaminococcaceae bacterium
ATTATTGCTATAGCACCAACAAATTCGGTAAAATATTTGACTGCTATTCCGGAAGTTACGGCTGTAATTAAAGATTTCCATGAATTTAAATCCAACATTTAACAAAATCAAGCATACCATAGTATAATGATTCTATTACACCTGAGGAGGTACGAAAATGAAGGTATTATTAGTAAATGGCAGTCCCCATATTAAAGGTTCCACCTACATAGCGCTAACTGAGGTTGCTAAAAGTTTAGAGGCACAAGGCATTGAAACTGAGATTTTTCAACTAGGCGCCAACGCTATTGCCGGTTGTATAGGGTGCCACTATTGTCGAACTCATGATAAACAATGTGTGGTAGACGATATCGTTAACGATTTCAACACAAAAACAGCTGCAACTGATGGCTTTATCTTCGGCACGCCTGTACATTATGCTGCTGCTTCCGGAGCACTCACTTCTTTTATGGATAGAGCTTTTTATAGTGCTGGCAGTCTTATGGCAAACAAACCTGCCGCCACTATAGTAGTTTGTCGCAGAGGCGGTGCTAGTGCTGCCTTTGATCAAATTAACAAATACTATACTATTAACAACATGCTTATTGTCGGTTCTAACTATTGGAACTCTGTACATGCCTTAAATACAGAGGCTATTGCCAAGGATGAAGAAGGATTACAAACCATGCGCACCCTAGGTGTGAATATGGCTTGGATTCTCAAATGTATTGAAGCCGGCAAAAGAACTGGTATTCCTATGCCTCAACGTGAAAATAAAATTGCAACAATCTTTGCACGCTAAATAAATTTAATTTTCTCTATTAAACATGCTTTTATATTTAAAATTATTGCCAAAAGACGAATTAGCAAAAAATGCTAATTCGTCTTTTTTTAGTTAAACCATAATTGCCTTTTCACTTTAATAATTACTCACTGTTCGGTCGTGTTGCTAAAAATTGACAAATTTTAGTCCAAATTTCCTGTGTAGTAAGAAATTGTTGATAATGCTTCTGCACATTTTTATCATATCGGTCCAGTTCCTTGGCAATATTCATGAAATCTTCTCTACCAAAATATGTACAAACACTCGGTAGCGTATAGGCAATCTGCTCACGCATCTCACTTATTTTTTCTTTATAGCTATCATTTTGCGTAATATACAAAAGCAAAGGCTTATAACGTATCCAACCTATACAAGCCTTATAAAACCTAGTAACAATTGCCTCAGAATCTGCCTTAATGTACTTTAGTTTTGTAGGAAGAACTCCGTCCATCAAATGGTGATAAGTGGAAAAACTATCATGAAAAGTATAACAAGGCACTCTAAGTACTCGTCTCTTGGAAAGACAGGTACTTAGAAAAGTATCTTCGCCCCTCGCTCCCGGTGGATTGTAAAAAGGGCTTACCCTCTCTGGTTTAGTTAAGTTAATACATAAATTTGCCCCTGAGATGAACTTAGCCCCATTTATTTCTTCTACCTCTTTAGCCTCATCAGTCATTAAAATTTTCGTATCAGCATAAGTTACGCCACCATTTTTCATCACTGAACTAATGGTGTCCCAGTTAATAATGTCATTGCTTATAGCCTCAACAAATAGCCTGAACATGCTTTCAGGCATTATTTCGTTAAAATCCAGATACGGAATAGGTGAAATATAACCACAATGCAAACCGTTCGTTATATCCGCCTCTTTTATATTTTTTAAATGTGTTGACAAAACATGCTGTCCACCCCAAATAGCTGTGGAACGAGTATTGGTGACAGCCATTGGGTACTCATCGTCATCAAGAAATACTAGATAATCCAAATTGTTTTTTAGTGCCATATAGAGGACAGCATTACGTTTAGCAGCATATCCGCTGCCAAAAAACAACTTTGCTTCCTTTTCATTTATTACCCCTGCTTTAATTAAGTAATCTATCTCGCGTTTTATAACATCTTTGTTAATAAACGATGTGCTGTCAAGAAGGTTTAATATATCTTGGCTAACATTCGTATAGTCCGTAGCTTTAGTATTAGAATATTTCAAGTCATAGGCAACAATTAAATTTAAACGAACATTATCTATGTCTGTTACACCGCTCTCCTTCCAATTATAAACGCTCGTTTTTAAAACATTTCTAAAAGTCTTTCTGCCGGTTGCAAACCCTATTCCTACATTAATATTTCCAGTATCTTCATTTTTCACCATCAAGAGCCTCCTAAATCACTAATCGCTAATAATTCTTGCAACAAAAAAACTGCTGTTTTACAATGCCTTGATTTTATCATAGCAAAGTAACTACGCAGTTAGTGTTCATTACCAAAAGAAGTAATGTTTTTAATTTGTACTTTGCCGTTATCCGATATTCGTTTCCTTTCGTTTTTCCTGGTTTTTAGTCAAAAACTGTAACATCTATATTATTATATCATAAATGTGTTATTTTTGCAAAGCAGGTTATATTTGTTAACTTGCTAAGACAATATTCCTTTTTTGCGCGTTCCTCTCACTAAAGTATTTTCTACATATATAGACATACTTTTTAAAAGTATGTCTATATACCCATAAATTAAAAAGGTACGGCAGTCACACCCAAGCGTGAATACCATACCTTCTTTCATCTTATTTCTTATTTTTATAAACAATTCCACCGGTAGCTTGGTGAGTAGGCGTAACCGTCACTTCACAAATTTGCACATGAGGCGGAACGCTAAGAACATAAGCTATTATTTCTGCTATGTCTTCCGGCATCAAAGGATTAATGCCGGCATAAACACCTTTGGCCTTTTCTTTATCTCCATGAAAACGGACATTACTAAAATTAGTCTCAGTCATTCCCGGTTGGATATTAGTAACGCGTATGGGTGTATCTACTAAATCCATACGCAAACCATCACTGATAAAATGTACTGCTGATTTTGTTGCACAATAAACTGCTCCATTGGGGTAAGCAAAAATACCCGCCGTTGAACCAACATTAACTACATGACCGTTAAGTTTGTATTTAAGCATCAACGGCACTATTTTCCGGGTAAGATACAACAACCCCTTAACATTAGTATCAATCATTTTGTCCCAATCTTCAGGGTTGCCCTCGTGTAATTTCTCAAGCCCTAGTGCACATCCTGCATTATTCACTAGGATATCAATTTTTTTCCATTCTTCCGGCAAATTATCTATGGCCTTATCTACAGCCCCACGATTGCTAACATCAAGCTTAATGGCCAAGCTTTCAGTATGATAAAGGTCTCGCAAATTTTTAGAAAGATCTTCTATTTTGCTAAAGCTACGTGCACACAATATCAATTTTGCCCCAGCAGCGGCTAATGCTTCTGCGCAGGAACGTCCTATACCATTACTTGCTCCACTTACAAATATTATTTTGTCCTTTAGTTGTTGCATTATTCTTACCTCCTTAATTGCTGTGATTAGCTATTTATTAACAATTAATTATTCCCTGTTAATAATCTTAACACAATAAATTATAAATGTTAATAGGACCAGTGAATACAAAAATAGGTCCTATTTTTTAGGACCCATTTTCATAAAATATTCCACAATGTTTGTCAAGAATAATTACAAACAATAGCTATCCAAACTTTAAAGCTTTTTTAGGACAACTTGCCACGCAGCGTCCACATTTCAAACAATCGCTATGATTAAAACCTTCTGGTTTGCCTTTAGCTTTATAAGGTGCTAGCTGCATAGGACATACTTTTTTGCAAATCTTACACTCAACACAATCATCAGATACCATTATAGGCATATCTTTTTTTCTTGAACTAATCCAACTAGCAATTGTTCCCATAGGACAAAAAGCACACCACGTTCTTTGATGATAAATAACACCCAAGACAATACCTACCAAAGTAGTAATAATGATAAGACGTATAACCACTGCCCCCATAGCGTAAAGATTACCCCAAGCTGCGTAAATCTGGACACTGAAAACAGTTATGATGAACAAAACCATAAATACACGCAATCCTGTGCTTCTAAATATAGAAGGAATTGATTTTTTAGGTGATATTTTTGCTAATACATGATCATAAAAACTTCCCCGCGGGCAAAAATTGCCACACCAAAAACGCCCTTTATAAAACGCTACTAAAACCGGTGCAATCATACATATAATAGCAATCAAGCCTATAACCGGATAAAAAAAACCTACAACCAAAAATATTAGCAAAAGCCAATACATATACTGCTGAACCTTATTTTTCATACTATATATTTGCCTCCCATTGGCCACGAAATCTAACTTTATTTTAAAGTTTTTTTTGCTCAAACCACTTAAATAATCCCAGCATAGCCAAAAGCAAAATAACAATGACTATCCAATGATTTATCCCTAGAGCCTGCGGGATTGTAATTTTACCGTAATCTCCCCAAGTAAGCACTGTTTTTTGCAAATAGGGATAAGCTTCGGCATAAATACCAGCACCAACTAACATACCACCTATTCCCCACAACGCATCCATGCGACCTTCGCCTAAAGCTCCCAATGATGTACCTGGACAATATCCCAACAACCCCCAACCAATACCAAAAAGGATAGCACCAATAACCACACCGCCCAAAATAGTTGATTTAAGTGACAATTTTACTATACCTAAATCATAAAGTAAATAAATGCCTACCATGGCTACAGCAATATGTGAAAGCATGAATTTTACAATTGTCATATCTTGCAAACGCAAAGCCCCTATTTGTTTGTCATACCTTAAAACTTCACCTTTTTGTAACAGAAAACCAAAGAAAACTCCAGTAATTAATCCATAAAGTAACGTCGTCATCTTTGTTCACCGCCCTTGTATAATAAATTGGCTGAAATCATCCCACCGATAAAGAAACAAATTAATGCTAAATAACCACTTACAGCTAATTGAGATGCTCCTGCAAGTCCGTGCCCGCTGGGACAACCATTAGCTAAACGCACACCAAACATGGCTATGATTCCTCCTATAAATGCAGCTATTGCTCTTGGCCTTGTTGCAATACCAAATCTTTCGGCCCACATATCAGGTATCATTTGAATTTTAAAAGTCCCGGATAACTTAGATGCTACAAAAGCCCCTAATGCTATCCCCAAAACAAACATCCATTGCCAATCAATTGCCGGGACTTCTTTAATAAAATATGGCATTTGAGCTACTCGTTCCGGAGAAAAAATTTGCTCAATCATACCCGCGCTTTTCACAAAAGATGTGGAAGCTCCAAAATATTTACCCACAAACCACACAGACCCAATAGCTACCACACCACTTAAAGCACCTGCAAAATATGGGCTCCAACTACCTTTCTTACTCATAAGCTCGCCTCCTTATTTTCTCTAAAATATTCAACAACAACTTTTTTAAATATTCTTCAATCACTAAATAATACTGCTAGTAGCCTACTTACTCTTGGATTACAGATCTTATAATTAACCATCAAGCCATCTCGCGTACCCTCTATTATGCCTGCATTTTTTAATTTCTGCAGATGTTGGGAAACTGTAGACTGTGGTGCATTTAGGCAATTTTGCATGTGTGTAACATTACACCCGCCATTTTCCAATAATCCCTTTACTATACAAAGACGCACAGGGTGTGCCAAAACTTTTAGGAGTTCCGCTGTTTCACTCAACTTTTTTACATCATAATCCATAAAATCACTCACTTTCCTTTGCTAACTTCATATGCTTTTGCATCTCTATATTTATATATTACAATATATAAATATAGTTGTCAAGTAAAGTTTTCTTGTGTGTGATTACAAAAATCCCCCCAGCATATCACTTTAAACTTAGCAATATATAAAAACAGTCTGCCAATAAAAAATTGACAGACTGCCTAATTTATGGAAAATATACGCAAACTACAAATCTTATTTCCGACTTAGCTTAGGTACAACACCTGCAACTACACTACGAGCATCTGCTACTGAATAAAATGCTTTAGAATGACATTCATTTATAATCTTTACTACTCGTGCAAGGTTTTTACGTCTAACGACTGTGAAAATTAAGGTAACATGACCGCGATTGCCATTACCATCAACTGTTGTTACTCCAAACCCAGCATCGCACAGTCTTGTTTTTAATAAATCATCATTTCCTGTAAGAATAATGCGAACTTCCAACATACCAAGCGCCATTTTTTCTTCAATGATTATGCCAGCATAGTTTCCTACGGCAAAACCAGCAGCATAAGCTATATATGCAGCTATATTACTTACATTACTCATAATCTGACTAATAGCAAGTAACCATATGGATACTTCTACAAACCCCAGAAGCGTTGATAACAAGCGCTTCCCCCTAGAAACAAATATTATTCGCAACGTGCCAATACTAACATAAGCTAAGCCACCAAGAAAGATAAGTGTTGGCAAGACTACCCAGACTAGAATATTGTGGTCAAAAAATGTACTTAAGTTCATTTAGTTCCCCTTTCTAAAAAACGTGATTCCCATTAGAATACAATTTATCTACTGTGTTTTCTTATAGCTCTGCACTTTCCCGTCTAAAAACATTTCAGTCACTTTAGATAATTTTTTTTAAATATTAGACCAACCAATCCTTTTTCTTTACCAGTATCTCTTATAACGATTGTATCATACAATTGTATTATTTACGTATATTATAAATATCATAAAAAATTAGACACCGATTTAAAATCGGTGTCTAATTTTTTATACCCTAGCGTTTTTAATCTTTAGCATACATTAGTTATATTTTCTACCAAGCAGCAACTGTACCATCGGCACGAGGTTCTGTAGCCCCAACCAATACTTCTTTGTTTTTACGCCAAATAATCTGTCCACGTCCAAACCCTGAAGAATCTTTTGTAACGATTACTTCATGTCCCATTTTGCGCAGTCCCTCAACAACGTCTGCTGGAACAGAACTTTCTACTTCAATTCTTTTATCATTAGTCCATTGCCATCTTGGTGCATCCAAGGCAGCCTGTGGATTCATCATAAAGTCGATTGTATTAGTTATAACCTGCACATGTCCCTGTGGCTGCATAAAACCACCCATAACGCCAAATGGTCCCACAGCTTCTCCATCCTTAGTTAAAAAACCTGGAATAATTGTATGATAGGGTTTTTTCCCTGGCATCAAATAATCATCTGATTGGGGGTCAAGGCTAAACCCAGAGGCACGATCATTGAGCGAAATAGCATATTTCGGCACCACGATACCTGAACCAAAGCCTTGGAAATTACTCTGTATAAACGAAACCATATTCCCTTCGTTGTCAGCAGTACACAAATATACAGTGCCGCCACTAAAAGGTTTGCCAGCCAAAGGTTGCAAGGCTTCTTGGCCTATAAGCTTACGCCTTTTGTCAGCGTATTCTTCCGAAAGCATATCTTTAACTGCCGTCTGCATATAATTAGGATCAGCAATATACTTTTTACCATCAGCAAAAGCTAATTTTATTGCTTCGATCTGTTTGTGATAGGTGGCAATATCCTCTCGTTCTGTAAACGAGAAACCCTTTAGCATGTTTAAAGCCATCAAAGCAACAATTCCATGTCCATTAGGAGGTATTTCCCAAACATCATAACCACGATAATTAACTTTAATTGGCTCTACCCATTGTGCTTGATATTTAGCTAAATCTGCCTTAGAAAAATATCCTCCCATCGTATCGGAAAACCTTATAATTTCATCAGCTATTTCTCCACGGTAATAAGCTTCACAATAACTTTCAGCTAGAAGTTTAAAAGTTTTAGCAAAGGTTGGCATTTTAATAAGTTCTCCCGCCAAAGGTACTTTGCCATTAGGCGCAAAAAGCTCAAACCAGCCTTTAAAAACCGATTCCTGTTCATATTTTTTAAACAACATCACCCCTTTGGCCCAACCTTCCGCAATTACAGGCGATACAGGAAAACCATTTTCTGCATACTCGATGGCTGGAGAAAAAAGTTTGGTAAAAGGCAGTTTGCCAAATCTTTTGTGTAATATGGCCCAAGCGGAAGGCGCTCCGGGAACAGTGACAGATTCCCAACCTCTGTCCGGCATCTCGTCTGTTATACCTTTTGCACTTAATTTTTCAGCAGTTAAATTTTCAGGAGCATAACCACTACCATTAAGACCATATAATTTATTTTTAACCCACACTAAGGCAAAGGCATCACTGCCCAAACCATTTCCCGTTGGTTCTAGCAATGTTAGACATATTGCCGAAGCAATTGCCGCATCAATTGCATTGCCGCCTTGTTGAAGGATTTTAAGACCTGCTTGAGCCGCTAAAGACTGGGAAGTACAAACCATACCATGGTTAGCATAAACTACGCTTTTACGTGAAGAATAAGGATATAACGAAGAATTAAATTTCATTTTCATTTCCTTTCTACTGCGCTACTCATTATTTTTTGTAGTTTGAAGCTTGTTATCTTATTTATAGTAATAAATCTGCACCATACCTACTTTATGCTTACCACAATACAGGTAAACATGCTCGTGCTTTGCTTTACTTAACTAATTCGTTAGGACAATTACCTGTCATGGCATAAGAATATGCATTCTCAACTGTAATAGCAGAAAGATTTCTTATGGCTTCATCTGTATAGTATGCTGTGTGACTAGTAAAAATTACATTTTCATATTGTAAAATTTTTTCCAAAATAGGTAGTGGACATTTTTGGGGATTTTTAGATTTTTTAAGTAACCCTTCACCCTCGATAACATCAAGACCAAGAGCTCCTATTTTCCCTTGTCCAAGCCCTTCAAGCACTGCCGTCATATCAAATAATGGGCCTCTAGCTACATTGATCAATATTACATTGTCTTTCATTTCCGCAAGGGTTTTAGCATTTACCATATGATAATTTTCTTCATTATAGCTGCAATGGTATATGACAACATCAGATTCTTTATATAGAGTATTTAAGGATGCATATTCCGCATATTTCTTCACTTTTTCTTTTTCAAGATGGTCATAGACATATATTTTTTTCGGATTAAATCCAGATAAACATTGAAGCGTTGTGTAGCCAATACGACCGGCCCCAACAATACCGATTGTCATATTTCTTACTTCTTGGCCTTGTAGTCCTTGTCGTGTGAAATTGTTTACTTCAACTCTTAAAATTTGTGTTCGCAGTTTTCTAAGTAATGCCAGAAGCAACATTACTGTATGCTCTGAAATTGCATTGGGTGAATATTCCGGAACATTAGCTCCTTTAATTCCATATTTTTTCATAGCTTCTAAATTTAGATATTCGTATCCTGCAGAGCAGCAACATATATACTTTACACCTTGCTCGGCAATGGTTTGAAAAAAAGCACCACTTTCTTGATGGTCTGAAATATAAATCATTGCAGTACAGTTATTTTCTTTTAATTTCCTTAAATTTTCTATTGTTGGCAGCCCCTCCAATTCAATGAGAGTTAGCTTTTCACTATGTTTTTTAATATACTCTTGGAATATTCCTCCGCCACCACCTGCTGTAGTAAAAATACCTATATTCATGCCATAACCTTCTTCCTCTTAAATTCGCATGCAAAACTATTTAAAAGCTATACCATACTATAATACAATTATTTTAGCATTGTCCGGTGTTTATATTCAAGCACCCCTTCAGCAAAAAACTAGCAGTATTTTAAAATAGCAAAAATTAACCTAGACCTTAATAAGCTTTTTCTGCTCCAATAGCATTAGCGCCAGTCTACTAACGCCTACAGATTAGTCGCGTCCTGTTTAATTAAAAAGGTGCCATCTCAATTTTTTAATTATTGAGTCAGCACCTTTTCTTGTTTTTAAACGCCTACCGGTAATACATAATAAACTACCGCTATAAACTGTGAAATACTTCCTGCCAGCACAAACAAGTGCCAAATAGCATGATTATAAGGCAATTTTTTCTTTAGATAGAAAATGGCTCCTACGCTGTAAAAAATACCTCCTAGAACAAGCCACTCCATCCCCCTTATGTCAAGCTTTACTAGCATAGGTTTAATGCAAATAACAATTAACCAGCCCATAAGAACATAGCATAAGGTGGATAATTTACGAAAACGCTGCACAAAGAAAATGGTTAAAACAATACCAAATAAGGCCAGCCCCCAAATAACTCCAAACATTGTCCACCCCAGCCACCCATGCAAAATAATCAAAGCAAAAGGTGTATATGTCCCTGCAATCAATAAATAAATAGCAGAATGGTCAAATATTTTAAATAAGCGTCGTAATCGCTCATTTTTAAAACTATGATAGAGAGTAGACGTGAGGTACATAAGCACTAAACTTACGCCATATATACTAAAGCTTACTACATGCCAGAGCGTACCATACCTCCAAGC
>JAQVYX010000055.1 GCA_029004715.1 Acidaminococcaceae bacterium
CTACTATACCTCTCAATCGTGTCTATGTTGATTTTCTAACCCCGCTTAATAATTATATGGATTTACGCAACTATCTGCCTGCCCCTTATATGCCCTACTGTTTTGAAAGCCGTACCTATGACTATAAACAAATCACCCAGCGGTCAAAAGAATTATGGGAAAATGGCAAAATTGACATTATGCTCACTCGTAGTATTAACAATATAAAAAACTTTGATAAACTTGGTATCCCCTACATCAGTGTTTTCCCTACAGAAGAGATGATTGCCGAGTCTATCAGTAACGCAGTAAACTCTTTGCGGCTTACCTTGGGTAGCGAAAACGAACACATTACAACTATTATTAAATTGCAGTATGACAATAACATGACCAATGCTGAAAGAGAGTTCCGAGAGGTATCCATGCACAAATTACTTGTAGATACTAGAAAAGAGTCTCAGCAAGACTTTGCTATTTCTGTAGCATTTGACCGTTTCGAATTGTATAATCAACTACCTGCTTCTACAAACAAAGTCCCTATTTTAAAAGCTTTAGTGCTTTTCTTACAGGAACACTTCGCCTATTCTTTCCGCTTCGGAGCCGGCATATCAAATTCTGTAGATAAAAGCCACTATTACGCTGAAACCGCTCTTTTGGAATCAATTAAATATGGCAACAATGAAGGTTTTCTTATGAGCGGTGAAGATACCGCTATTACTGGTCCCCTTTCTCATTCTCAAGAGCTTACCTACTGCTACAACAATAAAAATGCTACAACCTATGCAAAAAAGTACGGTATTGATGAAAGCAATCTTTTGAAAATAGTAGGGCTGTTTCAACTTGATGCCTCAACTAAGTTAACTGCAGCCAAACTAGCAAAAGCACTAAATATTACTACTCGTAGTTGCAGCCGGATTTTGCAACAATTATTTGCTTCCTCCCTTATTAAAGAATTACCGACAAGCAGCCAAAATAAAAAAGGCCGCCCTGCCAAAGAATATGAATTTTGCAAACAAGCATTTCGCACTACTTTGCTCTAAGCTTAAAATTATAATTTTATAAATAAAAGGTGTTTCCCTCTTAAGGGAAACACCTTTTATTTATATCTAACGCTATGCAAATATAATCCGCGGGCCGGTGCTGCCACACCAAAACGCTTCCTGTCTTTACTTAACATTATTGCTTGAAATTCTTCTGTAGTCATCTTACCACTACCCACCTTCACCAATGCTCCCACAATATTTCTTACCATACGATATAAAAACCCGTCACCTGTAACAGTAAATTTCAACTCATTGCCACTACTAGACCACTTAGCTTCGGTTATAGTCCTTACCGGCATCATGGGCTTACTGCCTTTATTACCAAAGGCGGAAAAATCATGTGTTCCTATTAAAAAATTTGCTGCTTGCTGCATTGCCTTTATGTCTAAATCATGGGTAATTTCCCAAGCGTAGTTACGTATAAAAGGATCTGGTATCTCAGCTATAATAATTTTATATTGATAAGTCTTTTCTATGGCACTATAGCGGGCATTAAATTTGGAGTCTACCTCTTTTGCCCCGTAGACAACGATATCTCCCGGTAGAAGGTGTCTAATGGCTTTAGGTATGTTGGCAGTCGGCACAGTAGAAACAGTCCCAAACGATATTACCTGTCCTCTGGCATGCACTCCTGTATCTGTACGCCCTGAGGCTGCAACCTTAATATCTTCTCCCAGCAAAATGCTTAAGGCTTTTTCTACTATTTGCTGCACGCCAATCGCATTGTTTTGTCTTTGAAATCCATTATAGTTACTACCATCATATGATAAGGTTAATTTTAAATAACGCATAAGCCGTTGCTCCATTTAAGTACTCCTATAATTACGATAAGAACAACCATTGCTAAAGCAGCCAATAAATCACGATGCCTATACACTAATTCATGCATACTGGTACGTCCTTCACCACCATGGTAACACCTAGACTCCATTGCCACGGCAAGCTCGTCGGCACGCCTAAAAGCACTAATGAATAGTGGAATTAAAATAGGCAGCATGCCCTTAGCACGAGCAATAATATTCCCACCCTTAAACTCTGCGCCCCTAGCCATTTGCGCCTTCATAATACGATCGGTTTCCTCCAATAACGTTGGTATAAACCGTAGTGCTATAGTCATCATCATAGCCAATTCATGTGCCGGAACACCAACTCTTTTAAAAGGTTTCAATAAATATTCTATTCCATCTGTTAATACTATGGGTGATGTTGTAAACGTCAAAATAGAAGAAATCATAAGCAATAAGACTAACCGCAAAGACATCATAACACCCATGCTTAGTCCCTCTTTAGTCACAGAAATAAACTTCCATGACCATATAACTTCTCCTTGTCCTGTCAGCAAATGTATACCCATTGTTAAAACAATAATAATCCACAAAGGTTTTATGGACTTTACTACCAATAAAACAGGTAGCCTGGCCAAAAAAATAACGCTCAAAACAAAAGCAACCAATACTGCGTATGAAGTTGCCGATACCGCCAAAAAAACAGCTATTATAAAGCTCATAGTTGCTAATATTTTGGTTCGCGGATCCAATTTATGCACAAAAGAAGTACCTGGATAATATTGTCCCAACGTAATATCTGCTAACATTAGGACCACCCCTTTGCTTTTTTTATATATTGCACTAATTGTTCTTTTGTTATTGCTTGTTTCTCAAGCTTCAACCCTTTTTCACATAGTAAATCGGTAATCTTAATACTTTCAGGAATATCTACGCCCACTTCTTGCAAACGTTCACGCTGTTCCTTAAAAACAAGCTCTGTCTTTCCATCTATAGCTATCTGCCCCTTAGCCATAACTAAAAGTCGGCTTGCATATTGCGCGGCCTCCTCCATACTATGGGTAATTAAAATAACAGCTATATCTCGTTCTTTAAAAACAGTAGAAAGTTGCGCAAATATTGCGTCCCTACTAATCGGATCAAGACCTGCCGATGGTTCATCCATAATTAAATATTCCGGATCCATGGCTATTACACCAGCAATAGCCACTCTGCGCATTTGTCCACCAGAAAGTTGAAAAGGTGAGCGCGTAGAAAAAGCGTCATAGTCTAAACCTACAAAGCCCATGGCCTTGCGTACTTGTTTTTCTACTTCTTCCTCACTTTTACCACTATTGCGTGGTCCAAAAGCTATATCTTCATAAATCGTTTCAGCAAAAAGTTGATGTTCAGGATATTGAAAAACTATACCAACTTTATGCTTAGCACTCCTTACCTTATCTCCCTTGCCATTTAAATTAACTCCATCTACACAAACTGTACCTGTGCTTGGAGTTAATAATCCATTTAAATGCTCAGCCAAGGTGGATTTACCACTGCCGGTATGGCCAATTATAGCTACAAATTCGCCTTTTTCTATTGTAACAGTCACATTACGCAAAGCTTGACGTTCAAAAGGAGTTTTAGTCATATAGGTATATGAAATATCTTTTACTTCTATTGACATAGTGCTGTAGCCAACTCCTCATCAGTAATAATATCCCTACTAAGTTCATATCCAGCTTGCCGTAAGGCTTCTGCTACTTCTGCGGACAGTGGCGCTTCCAGCCCTAATTCGTGAATTTTTTTAACCTGACCGAAAACTTCAGCAGGTGTTCCTTCCATTACAATTTTGCCTTTTTCCATAGCAATAACTCTATCTGCTAAAATTGCCTCTTCCATTTTATGGGTAATATAAACAATTGTAATATGTTTTTCTTTATTTAAATTTTGAACAATTTTTACAATATCTTTACGCCCTCTTGGGTCAAGCATGGCTGTTGGTTCATCGAAAACAATACATTGTGGCAAAAGAGCTAAAACTCCCGCTATGGCAATCCGCTGTTTTTGACCACCGGATAATAAATGTGGTGCATGCTTGGCATATTCCGTCATATTAACACTAGCCAATGCTGCCTCGACACGTGGACGTATTTCGGCATGTGGTATTCCTATATTTTCAGGTCCAAATGCTACATCTTCTTCAACAATGGAAGCCACAATTTGATTGTCCGGATTTTGAAAAACCATCCCTATATTTTGCCTAACATGCCAAATATTTTCATCTACCGAAATGTCTAGACCGTTTACAAAACACTTACCCTCAGTAGGTTGCAAAAGAGCATTGAAATGCCTAGCTAAAGTGGATTTACCGCTGCCATTAGTACCGATTATAGCAACAAATTCACCTGGCATAATAGCAAGATTAATATCGTCCAAAGCTTTTATTTTATTGTTTTGCCCGTCTGTGTATATATGTGTAAGATTTTTTACTTTAATGATTGGTTGCATAAAAACCCTCCGCTAAGTTACATTCCTTATTATATAATTACCACCTCTTTCCGTCAACCATATTAGCTGTACAAAGTTAACGCATTGGTGTTTTGACATTAACCATAAAGAAATTGGGTATCAAAAAAGCCTAAGGTTTCCTCAAAAGGAAAGCTTAGGCTTTTTTTGCATAAAACAAGCAATTGGTATTATACCAATTCCAAGATTGCCATTTCCGCAGCATCGCCACGACGAGGTCCCATTTTATAAATACGGGTATATCCGCCTTGACGTTCTTTGTATTTTGGCGCAATTTCATCAAACAGTTTTTTCGTAACTTCTTCATCCACGAGGAATGCAAGAACTTGACGACGAGAATGCAAGTCACCTTGTTTTGCCAAAGTAATCAATTTTGCAGCCAAGCCGCTGATTTCCTTCGCTTTCGTCGTGGTAGTTTCGATTCTCTCATGTTTGAAGAAGGCGGTCAAAATACTGCGAAACAAAGCTTTACGGTTGCTAGAATTGCGACCTAATTTTCTGTATGCCATTTTTCCGTCCTCCTTCTATTCTTCCTCGGCCTTGCGTAATTGCAAGTGCAAGTCTTCTATTTTTTTCTTAACTTCATCCAAGGATTTACGACCAAGATTACGTACGCAAATGAGCTCGTCTTCAGTTTTGTTGATTATATCTGCAACATTATTAATACCTGCTCTTCTCAAGCAGTTATTAGAACGAACAGTTAAATCTAAGTCATCAATTGACATACGTAAAACAGGAGTTGGACCAACTGCCGGCTCCGGAGTCCCTGTACCAATAGGTTCGTTTATTATGCTGACTTCGGTTGTTTTGAACATACCTAGGTATTTTACCAACACATCTGCTGCCGCGGTTACGGCCTCATCAGGTCTAATACTTCCGTCTGTCCAAACTTCCAAGGTCAATTTATCATAATTTGTAACATTGCCAACGCGAGTATCAGTAACACCAAATTTAACCCTAGTAATAGGAGAATAAATTGAATCTACCGGAATCACACCGATTGGCTGGTCTTGTAGCTTATTCTTGTCAGCCGGTACATAACCGCGTCCAATATCAACATATATCTCCATATTAAGGGCTGCTTTTTTATCCAAAGTTGCAATATGCAGTTCTGGATTAAGTACAATGGTGTCTTGATCGCATTTAATATCCGCGCCGGTTACTTCACATTCCCCTGCACAGGAAATAGTGAACGACTTAGGTTTTAATTGACTGCGATCTTCAACTTCAACCTTAAAGTTAAGAGCTTTAATATTTAAAATAATATCTGCAACGTCTTCCCGAACACCCTTAATCGTAGAGAACTCATGCAACACACCATCGATTTTCACGCCGGTTACTGCTGCCCCGGATAAAGAGGAAAGAAGAACACGACGCAGGCTATTACCTAAAGTAATACCATAACCACGTTCCAAAGGTTCCCAGACGAACTTACCATAACGTCCATCTTCGCTAACTTCGTTTGTGACCATTTTAGGGTTTTCAATTTCTATCATGCGGAAAGCCTCCTTTTTGCGCATTACCACAATACGCGTAATATATGGTGGCAAACAGTATATTATTTAGAATATAATTCAACGATAAGATGTTCTTCAATAGGAAGATCAATTTCTTCACGAATAGGGAAACGATCTATTTTGCCGCCTAAATTTTGAGCATCGCCAACCATCCAAACAGGCACAGTTTTCTTTGCTAAAGTTTCAGCCATCCCTTTGAAATATTCTAAACCACGGCTATTTTCCATAACAGAAATTACATCTCCAGCCTTAACTAGCGCAGAAGGAATATCTAAGCGCTTGCCATTAACGGAAATATGACCATGTGTAACAAGTTGACGAGCCTGGCTACGACTATCAGCCAAACCAAGACGATAAACAACATTGTCCATTCTGCGTTCCAACATAATTAAAAGGTTTTCACCAGTAATACCTTTTTGTTTTTCAGCACGTACAAAGCAATTATGGAACTGACGTTCCAACATGCCATAAATACGGCGTGCCTTTTGTTTTTCACGTAACTGAATACCATATTCAGAAACTTTTTTGCGTGCTTGGCCATGTTGACCAGGTGCGTAAGCGCGTACCTCAAAAGCACATTTGCTACCGTAACAACGATCGCCTTTAAGAAATAGTTTTACTCCTTCACGACGGCATTGACGGCATACAGCCTCAGTATATCTTGCCATTTAACGGGTACACCTCCTTAATTAAACTCTTCTACGTTTTGGTGGGCGACAGCCATTGTGAGGAATGGGAGTAACATCTTTAATAGAATTAACTTCCAAACCAGCAGCTTGCAAAGAACGAATTGCAGCTTCACGACCGCCTCCCGGACCTTTAACGAATACTTCGATTTTTTTCAAACCATGTTCCATCGCAGCCTTAGCAGCTTGTTCAGCAGCCATTTGTGCAGCGAAAGGAGTGCTTTTACGGGAACCGCGGAAGCCCATGCCACCAGCAGATGCCCAGCTTAATACGTTACCAGCAGTATCAGCTATAGTAACTATTGTATTATTGAAAGTGGAACGAATATGAGCCACTCCGGTTTCAATATTTTTACTTACTTTCCGTTTAGTACGGACAACTTTTTTTCCAGCCACTCGTCTAATCCCTCCTTACGTATTATTTCTTTTTACCACCAGTGCTCTTTTTAGGGCCCTTGCGGGTACGAGCATTGTTTTTAGTATTTTGTCCACGTACAGGAAGACCCGCACGATGTCTACGTCCACGATAGCAACCAATTTCGACTAGTCTCTTAATGTTAAGAGATTCTTCGCGACGAAGGTCACCTTCCACTTTATATTCGTGGTCAAGGCTTTCACGGAGCTTGGAAATTTCTGCTTCCGTCAAATCTCTAACGCGAGTATCGGGATTAATTCCTGTTTTAGTCAAAATTTCACGAGATAATGTAAGACCAATACCGTAAATGTACGGTAAAGCATATTCAATACGCTTATCTCTCGGCAAATCTACGCCGGCAATACGTGCCATTAACAAGCACCTCCTTATTATCCTTGTTTTTGTTTATGTTTTGGGTTTTCACAAATTACCATTACATGACCTTTGCGTTTAATTACTTTGCATTTTTCACATATTGGTTTTACAGATGGTCTAACTTTCATAATAATAAACCTCCTATTGCCTGTCTTAATTATTTGAAACGATAAGTAATTCTTCCACGATTTAAATCATATGGAGTAAGTTCCACCGTCACTCTGTCGCCAGGCAAAATTTTGATGAAGTTCATGCGTATCTTACCGGATATATGTGCTAAAATCACATGATCGTTCTCCAATTTTACTTGAAACATTGCGTTGGGCAGAGATTCTAAAATTGTGCCTTCTACTTCAATTACATCCTGTTTGGACACAGATGATACCTCCTTGTTTTAGGCTTTGGAGCCATAAATAGCACTACTTTTTACCACGGTTTCTGTTAGAACCGGGAAGTAAGCACTATAAAAAGCAAATTCCAGGTTCGTCGGCCTATACAACCGTTTCCAACGCAACAACACGATCTTTTCGGTATTGCGTTTTTCGATAATAAAGTTAATCAAAAGTAGCTTGTTATTTCTTGAGTGCTGCTAACAAGTCAGTATAAACCTTATCGATATTTTGCATTCCTTCAATATCAATAAATACGCCTTGCTTTTTATAGTAGCCAATAAGAGGAGCAGTTTGGTCATGATAGGCTTCCAAACGCTTTTTAACAGTTTCCTCTTTGTCATCGTCACGTTGATATAAAACTCCACCGCATTTATCACATATACCCTCAACCTTACTAGGATTATATGCAATATGGTAAGTAGCTCCACAAGCTTTGCAAATGCGTCTGCCTGTTACACGGCTTACCAATTCGGTATCCGGGACTCCGATATTTACAACTCCTGTCAAATTAATAGACAGGTCTTTTAAAATACCGTCAAGAGCCATTGCCTGCTCTGTTGTCCTAGGAAATCCATCTAAGATAAATCCCTTAGCACAATCCTTTTGAGTTAAACGCTCTCTGACTATGCCGATAGTAACCGCATCTGGCACCAGACCACCGGCATCCATATATTTTTTTGCTTCTTTTCCTAATTCTGTCCCATTCTTCACAGCCGCACGGAACATGTCTCCCGTAGAAATATGAGGGATTTGGAATTGAGCAACTAACTTTTCTGCCTGAGTCCCTTTACCCGCACCGGGAGGGCCCATTAAAAGAATGTACACATTACCACTCTCCTATTTCATGAAACCTTGATAGTGTCTCATAAGAACAAGAGATTCTATCTGTTTCATAGTATCAAGCGCAACGCCAACAACGATCAAAAGTGCTGTACCGCCAAAGTAAATCCCGGATATACCTGTTATCCAAACAATTAAATTCGGCATAATAGCAATGAACGCTAAAAATATTGCGCCAGCCAGTGTTATTCTGGTCATAATTTTATCTAAATAATCTGTGGTTGGTTTGCCAGGTCTAAGACCAGGAATAAAACCACCGTTACGTTTGATATTATCACTCATATCTACTATGTTCATGCTAACAGCAGTGTAAAAATAAGTGAAAAATATAATCATTACAATATAAATCGTTGTTTGCAGTGGAGTTCCCCAAGCGAAATAACCGGCAATCGTTTGTACCCAGGGCACTTTAACAAACTGCGCAATTGTTACAGGAAACATTAACACTGATGAAGCAAATATGATAGGTATTACTCCTGCTTGGTTAACCTTAAGCGGTATATAGCTAGTTTGACCACCATACATTTTACGTCCCACAACACGTTTAGCATATTGTACCGGCACCTTACGATGAGCAATGGTAATAGCTACTACAAAAGCAACCATCGACAATGCTATAAGAGCAAATATAATAATGTTAAACACACTTATAGTTCCTGCCTGCAAATACTGAGACATAACCTTCAAACCATCCGGAAGACGAGATACTATACCAGCAAAAATTATCAGTGAAATACCATTACCGATGCCTTTAGCAGTAATTTGCTCGCCTATCCACATAAGTAGAACTGTCCCTGCTGTTAAAGTTATTGCAATCATTAGTATAGAAAATGGACTGGGATTGTTAATAGCAACTTTTAACCCGTAAGCCATACCAATCGCCTGGATAAAGCCCAACACCACAGTGCCATAACGATTAAGTTTGGATATTTTCTTGCGTCCTTCTTCGCCTTCTTTTGACCATCGTTCCAAAGTTGGAACAACTACTGTCAAGAGTTGTAAAATAATGGAAGCATTAATATATGGCGTAATGCTCATGGCAAAAATTGAAAATTTACTCAACGCACCACCAGAAAACATATCCATTAATCCAAATAAATTACCACTGGTGAAGAGTTGTTCAATCATTGACGCGTTGACCCCGGGAACAGGGATGTGTGTTCCAGCCCTAAATACGATGAACATGGCCAACGTAAATAATACCTTTTGCCTGAGTTCCGTAATCTTAAAAATATTGTTAAGGGCTGATAACAATTAAATCACCTCTACTTTTCCGCCGGCAGCGATAATTTTTGTTTCCGCTGTCTTAGTGAAACCCATAGCTTGTACAGTTAACTTTTTAGTAAGTTCGCCGTTGCCAAGAATACGCACGCCATCACGAATATTCTTTATCAAGCCACATTCAATAAGAGTAACAGGATCAATTACCTCACCGTCTTCAAAGCAATTTAAGTTGCCCACATTTATTTCAGCGTAATGTACGCCAAACTTATTGTAGAACCCGCGTTTTGGTAAACGTAGGTATAAAGGCTTTTGACCACCTTCAAAACCAGGACGCTTTACGCCGCCGGAGCGGGATTCTTGTCCTTTTTGACCTTTACCTGATGTTTTACCCAGACCGGATCCAAGGCCACGACCTACTCTAGTTCGCGACCGTTTGGAACCCGGAGCTGGAGATAATTCATG
>JAQVYX010000056.1 GCA_029004715.1 Acidaminococcaceae bacterium
CTTGGACTTAAGACTAACTTGATCTTTTGCTTCTACAAAACCTGTATACTCATAAGTCAAGGGTGTATCTCTCTTAATTACATGCATTGTCTTTACTGCTACCGCTTTTGTTCCACTTTCTTGTTGTTTGCCGCAGCCAGCAAAAGCCATTATCAGAATGCATACCAACCCCATGGCTAATACTTTCTTCTTTACTAACATACCTGAACCTCCCACAACCATTTATTAATCAAGCCTGATAAACATAAACTCAACAACTGATATTATAACTGAACTTTTTTTAACTTGCAATTTTTGATTATAGCATTTTTAAGCTAAATTCTCGTTTTTTCTCTTATTTGCGCGCCATTGCGTCCTCTGACTGCTTAGTCAAAAACTTTATTGCTTTTGTTTTTCCGTAAATATTTTATTAAAGAACCCTTAGTAATAGCAAATACTTCCTTATCCTTATACAATAACACCAAACTATCACCATCATAATAAAAGCCCTGTACATCTGCTTTAGTTACAAGAAGTTCTTTTTTATTACATTCTTCCTTTATCATACCCCAAAATTTAGCTGAATTACCAACCAAATCTTCTAACGATACGCTCTCCCCTGTTTGCATATTGAAATTAAAGGCTTGCATAATATTGCGGCTCTTATGATTTGTAGTCTGCACCCCCGTAAATAGTAAGCTAAGATAGTTTTTCCCTGCAAATTTCACCTCATAATGCATCTCTGTCTGGCCACTATTACCTGCTGTACTTAAAACTTTTCTTACAAAAGCATCCACTTGTCCATTTGCCTTCCCTTGTTGATAACCTATACCCATTTTTGAAAAATGAGGATATGTTATCCTGTTGCCATTTATTTCAAGCTCTTGCTTTTTTATAAAATATCCACCAGCCCCAATAATATCTGTTTGCTTACCATAACGATTCTTAGACTGTAGAGCAAGGTAAATATTCGTCTGCTTAGCTTGCCAAAGCCCAGCCATATATTTCCAAACTGTACGAACTTGTCCTATGGTCTCAAGGGGAGTAGGCCCAACAATCTTTTGCGTTGTCAATAATTCAGCAACTCCATCATTATCCGCATCAAATGCTAGTGCCGAACAAAATCCTTGCATATAAGGCTCTGCTCCTGATTTTTTCACATCGCCATTTTCATTGTACACATTAAGATTACGATACAACTCTTGTTTATTCGCTAAATCCACCACAATAGTTTTATTAATTACAGGAAACATTAATTTTGCCTTATAGTTCCGCAAATATTGTCCTACAAAAGCAATACCACTATTATTTTCTATAGTAAAAATTTCTTTAGCCACACCATTAGTGAAATCTAATACTCTTAAGTCTACCGTGCCACCGCTACCACCAGTTGGTGCCGTAATAATAACATTTGCAAGGCCATTACCTGTTACATCATTTAACGTCAAAAAACTATTATAGCCTCCACAAGTTTTTGGCCTAATATAACTCTTAATTTTTCCATCTTTTATGTCTTTAACAATAACATAAATATTACCCATAAAATTTGAATTAGCAATTATTTTGCTTCCCATTAATAGCACTTCTTCATCCTTGCCATCGCCATCAACATCACCAGCAACTTGATCAATTATTTCACCCCGTTGTACTTCTAAAACAATGGGGTTTATTTTTTTAACAACCGCATTATTTTTTATAGTTACAGGACTAACTATTGCTTTGTTTTCTCTGTGAATATTTGAGGCAGCTTGTACACCCACTGGTAATAGCAACGTTCCCAAAACACCTAGCATTAAATATCGAACTCTAAAGTTCATAGAGAATATTCCTCCTTATTTACTTTGCAGCAGAAAATTCTAACTGCAACAAAACATTTACGTTTAAACTCTTTTTCATTATACAATATATTAACTAAAAAGCATAAAATTTAATTTCCCCCTAGATGACAGATAAAAAGATGCTTTTCTACCAATAATGTTGTAAAATATTAACATCGTAATGAAAACAAACTTACATTTAAGGGAGAATGCTAGCATGAAAAAACTTTTAACATTGTCGATGATTTTCTGTCTTTTACTAACCTTAGTGGGCTGTAGTAGAAGTAAAAGCAGTACGTCTTCACCAACTGGTACTACTCAAAATAAAGCCAAAGTAAGTTTAGCCCTGTTACGTTTAACAAGTTCAGCACCACTTTTCATTGCTATGGAAAAAGGTTATTTTGCCAAAGAAAATCTAGCAGTTACCCCTCAGTGGTTTGACGCAGCGCAGCCTATAGCAATTGCCACTGCTTCTGACAAAGTAGATGTAGGTGCTACGGGCATTACTGCCAGCTTGTATAACATGGCTGCTTCCGGTCAAAAATTAGCTATTGTTGCTGACAAAGGACGAGAGGAAAAAGGCTTTCCTTCTTCTGCCTTACTTGTAACAAAAACATTATATGATTCCGGCATTAATTCTGTGGCAGACATTAAAGGCAAACGTATTGGCATTACACAAAAAGGCTCTACTTTCCATTATATGCTGGGGCGTATTTTAGAAACTAAGGGTTTAACACTCAAAGATGTTACAATCGTTCCTTTAGGTAAACTAAGTGCCGTTATGGCCGCATTGCAAAGTGGGCAGATTGATGGTTGCATACTAAACGAACCGAACATAACTAAAGTCACTACAGCCGGTTATGGCAAAACCATTGTACAAATAGGCGACTTAATTCCCTATCAAACTTCCGGTATTTTCTTTTCCCCCTCTTTTACCCAAAAACAAGATGTGGCAGTTCGCTTTATGCGTGCGTACGTAAAAGCATGTAATTATTACTATGACAATGCTATCAAAGATGCTTCTCCCGCCAAAAAAGCTGAAATCGTTAAAATTATTGCGAAATATACTAAAGCTCCTGAAAGTGATATTACTTTAGGACTTCCCTACATAGATAGATCCGGAAAACTTTTAGCTTCTGATATAAAAACCCAAATTGCTTGGTATCGTGCTCATAATATGTTACAAGGTGACTTGCAAGCTGACCAAATTATTAATACTACCTTTTTAGAAAAGGCTCTAAAAAAATAACTGCTATAGGTGAAAGAATATGGAATTGGTTGTAGACAACGTATGTAAAAATTTTACCAACAACAAGGGTACCACTCTTTCCGTTTTAGAAAATATTAACCTCACTATAAAAAAAGAAGAGTTTGTAGCTTTAGTAGGCCCAAGTGGGTGTGGCAAATCTACTTTACTCAATATTGTTGCGGGGCTTATGGACTCTACCTCCGGGCAAGTTTATTTTTCTAACGTGGAAAAGAATCGGTCTCCGACTATGGGCATTGTTTTCCAAGACACCGGTCTTTTTCCTTGGCGTAATGTTTATGAAAATATCGCCTTTGGTCTTGAAGCTGCACATGTGCCACCAAATGAACAGATTAGCATTATCCATAACTATATTGAATTAGTGGGACTGACGGGGTTTGAAAAATCATTTCCCCACCAATTATCCGGTGGTATGCGTCAAAGGGTTGGTATTGCCCGTGCCTTGGCCATTAATCCTGATTTATTACTTATGGATGAACCCTTCTCTGCTTTAGATGCTCAAGCTCGCACTATCATGCAAGAAGAATTAGTTTCTTTGTGGGAAAAGACCCGGCTTAGTACTCTTTATGTTACACATAACATTCAAGAAGCAGTACTTTTAGCCGATCGTGTCGTACTTTTATCCCGTCGTCCCGGCAAAATTAGCCGTATTTTAACTATTAACCTTCCACGCTGCGACCGAGAAAAACCTGAAAATGCCACTATAATCGCAAAATTTGTAGATGAAATCTGGCAGCATATCAGCAAAGATGCTCGTGCCGCCTTACTGGAGGTGACAGATAATGGCTGATGTGAAAATAAAAAATCATATGTACCCATGGCAAAAAACTTATCCTAGTTGGATTTCATTACTATCAATTTCACTACTGATTCTTTTGTGGCAACTTGTTTGCTTAAGTGATGTGGTATCCGCATTGTTCTTACCGTCACCATTACAAATTCTTACGGCCTTATGGTCTATGATTTTAGATGGTGAAATTGCCCGCAGTTTAGCCGCTAGCCTTTATCGTATCATTTTGGGCTTTCTTTTAGGTAGTCTTCTAGGCTTAGTTATTGGTCTCTTAACCGGAACCTCTGCCTTAAGTGATAGAATTGGCACTCCTTTAGTAAATATTTTCTATCCCATTCCCAAAATTGCCTTGTTACCATTGTTCATTTTATGGTTAGGCATAGGCGAACTATCCAAAGTTACAATTATCGCCCTTGGCGTCTTTTTCCCTGTAGCCATGAACACTCATTCCGGCGTGAAAAATGTTGACCCTTTGTTCATTAAGGTAGCCGTAAGTTTTAATTCCGATTGGGGAAAAACCATGAAATCTGTAGTGTTGCCAGGTGCCTTACCTATGATTTTTACCGGATTACGCTTAGCTGCCGGCACTTCCCTCTTACTTTTAGTATCGGCGGAAATGATTGCGGCACAAGAAGGCATTGGTGCACTAATTCTTCACTATGGAGATCTAATGATTACCGACCGCCTTATGGCGGGTATCATCGTGCTTTCAGCAATAGGATTATTTTTTAATTTTGCCTTGCAATATATGGAGCGCAAAGTTATACCTTGGAAAAATTTTTAACTCTTAAAAAGGCCTTACTTACATTAATATGTAAGTAAGGCCTTTTGCATACGTTTTTTACAAATAAATTTACTTATAATATTTCGTTAATTTTATTGCCAAATATTATCTAAAAATATACAATAGTTAAGTAAAGTTATAAAATCGCTAAAGGAGTTTTTATTAATGGAAAAACGTGTAATTCAAGTAAATGAGCGTGTACCTTTACTCATGAGCATACCACTCAGTCTCCAGCACCTATTTGCTATGTTTGGAGCCACAATTTTAGTTCCTTTTCTCTTTAAGGTGGACCCAACAACCTGTATCTTTTTAAACGGTGTTGGTACTTTGCTGTACATCTTTTTAACCAAAGGAAAAGTACCTGCTTATTTGGGTTCTAGTTTTGCTATTATATCTCCTGTCATGGTGGTTTTATCTACAGCAACTTATGCTTCTGCGCAATCCGGTTTTATAGTATTTGGGCTTATTTATTGTTTGCTAGCTCTCATTATAAAGTGTGTTGGCACAGATTGGATTGACGTGGTCTTTCCACCTGCCGCAATGGGATCTATTATTGCCATTATCGGGTTAGAGCTTGCCCCTACTGCAGCTGGTATGGCTGGCCTTACCGGGGCTAATCTGAACTATCATAATATTGCTATATCGATGTTTACCTTAGCCATTACTATTATTGGCTCCGTAGCCTTTAAAGGCTTCTTTGCCATTATTCCTATTCTTTTTGGTGTTATTTGCGGATATCTTGCTGCCCTATTTACCGGCATGGTTGACCTTACCGGGGTAATTAATGCTCCTTGGTTTCAAATCCCGCATTTTTATGCTCCTATTTTTGATTTAAATGCTATTCTAATTATAATTCCTGCGGTTTTAGTTACGCTAGCAGAACATATTGGGCATCTAATTGTTACCGGTAATATTATTGGTAAAGACTTAGTAAAAGATCCTGGCCTTCCACGTTCTCTCCTAGGTGACGGACTGGCCACAACCCTTTCAGGCCTTTTTGGTGGCACTCCTAATACAACTTATGGAGAAAACATAGGTGTTTTAGCTTTAACCAAAGTATACAGCGTTTGGGTTATTGGTGGCGCTGCGGTCTTAGCAATCTGCCTATCCTTTATAGGTAAACTTAGTGAATTAATTCGCAGCATTCCGGTACCTGTTATGGGCGGTGTTTGCCTCCTCCTTTTTGGAGTCATTGCTGTATCCGGTATTAGACTTTTTGTTGATAGACAAGTAGATTTCACCAAATCCTCAAATATGGTTATGACTGCCACCATTATGAGCATTGGTTTATCAGGTGCAAAACTAACATTCGGCACTGTTACTATTCAAGGCATGGTATTAGCAACTATCGTTGCCGTTATCATGAGCCTTACATTTAGATTATTTCACCTATTAGACATTAAATAGTAGTAAAAAAAAGGAGTTAATTGTAATGAAAAATCGCTGGAAATATTTAACTGCCCTTTTATTGGTTTTGTTTATTGCTGCCGGCGTATATTTTTTCTTTTCTGCTAACAACAAAAAATCACCTGGATATTCTCTATCTATTTTGCAAAACTCCCTATCCTCTCATGATTGGGCAACTTTTCAAAAACATATAGACTTGAAAAGTTTTTATGGCAGTGTTTTCAATGAAGTTATAGCACCTACTATACGTCAACCCAGCGATTCTTTTGCCGATCAATTTCTTGATGGAATAATACAAAACATAAGAACTACCTTTGTTGATTCCATGACTGAATATACAAGAGAAATTGTGACTAAAAATTCCAGTGATAAAAAGCCTGCATTGCCTGAGCAAATTTTTGCCCGTAAGTTTATTAGCCTTATAGATTTTAACAATATAATTTATAAAAAAATTAGCAATACAAAAATAACAGGAAATACTGCAACAGTAGACATAACGATTACCAATAAAACTCTTAATAAAGATTTCCTACTGCAAGTCAGTATGAGAAAATTAGACGATGAAACTTGGCAATTAGTAAAAATAATAAATATTCCTGAATTTTTATCTGCTCTAAAAAAAGCCCAAACTGAAAAACTAATCGCTCTTAATAAACCTATAAGTGATGAAATTGCTCAAGAGATCGTCATAAGCACAAGCAACTTTGATATTAAAACCCGCAAAACTAGGGGACTATCAACTGCCTTTATTTATAAACCTACAATAATTTTTAAGTCTGCTGAAAAGATCGTAGAATTCATAGGACAAGTTCAGATATTAGGTAAAAATAATTCAGCGCTTTTTACGCAAAAATATATTGTACATGGTCCTTTCCCTATAGGAGCAAAACAAGATTATAGTTTTAGTTGGACCTTAAACCCCTTTATTCCAGGAGACAAAGTTTTAATCGAAGCCAATACTAGCGACCTGAAAATCAAAGAAACCATTCTTAGTGTAGAATTTGAAAATGGAAAGCACTTGCAAATTTTAGAACAAATACCAACAACAAATTAGACCTTGCACAAAATAGTTCTCATTTTAAAGATGGAAATATTAACAAAATCCCCCGTATCAAAAAGATACGAGGGATAATTTATGTCAGCTTAACGTATTTAATTACAACATACCACGAAGTTTCATAGGTTCAGCTAAAGCATTAAGTGCAACAATATAAGCTGCTACACGCATGCTAACGTTATACTTCTGTGATGTTTCGTAAACATTTTTGAACGCCTTAACCATAAAAGCATGTTGTTTTTCAATAACGTCTTCTTCAGTCCAGAAATAGCGTTCCAAGTTTTGCACCCATTCAAAATAGGAAACTGTAACTCCGCCCCCATTAGCTAAGATGTCTGGCACAACCATAACTCCATTTTTTTCCAAAATAACATCTGCATCAGGAGTAGTTGGACCATTAGCGCCTTCAACAATGAATTTAGCTTTTATCTTACTTGCATTATTTTGGGTAATTTGTAACTCTAAGGCCGCTGGTACTAATACAGTTACGTCAGCTTCCAAAACCTTTTCATTAGTTACTGCTTTTGTACCCGGATACCCTGCAATAAGGCCTTTGTGTTTGGCCGCATATTCAGCCACTTTATATGGATCCAAGCCTTCTTCGCAATATATACCACCGCCAACATCACTTAAGGCTACTATCTTAAGACCTGCATCATGAATAAGTTTAGCAGACCAACTGCCTACATTGCCAAAACCTTGTACAGCACAAGTTGCATCTTCCGGTTTAATTCCTTTGGTTCTAAGAGCCTCAACTACAGAAGTCATAACACCACGTCCTGTAGCAGATGTTCTACCCAAAGACCCTCCCATACAAATGGCTTTACCGGTAATAAAACCTGGTGTATATTCGCCTTTAATTTTGCTGAATTCATCCATCATCCATGCCATAATTTGCGCATTGGTGTTAACATCGGGCGCAGGTACATCCATTTTTTCGCCTATAATAGGCGCAATTTTATCAATAAATCCACGAGTCAATATTTCCAATTCACGTTGCGATAATTTAGCAGGATCTACAACAATACCACCCTTTGCACCACCGTAAGGCAATCCTGCAACAGCGCACTTACAAGTCATCCAAAATCCCAAGGTTTTTACTTCATCCATAGATACGTTTTGATGATAACGAATACCACCCTTAGCAGGCCCTAGAATCGTGCTGTTTTGAGAGCGATAGCCGGTGAAAATTTGAACTGTTCCATTATCCATTTTTACAGGAATTGATACTTCCAAAGTGCGTTCCGGGTGCTCAATAATAGCTGCTACACCAGGATCCAACTTCATTTTCTTCATTGCAATTTCCAACGGAATCTGTGACATTTCAAATAAATCCATCTAAATACACCTCCTGAAATTTTTACAACGAGATAATATATCCCCACTAGAAATTATATTCCTAAAAAAAGTCTTTGTCCACGGAATTCAGTATTTTGTATACAATTCAAAATTCCAAAGACTCCCTTGCTTTCTTTCCCTCCTCTCTTGCTTTTATCCATTGGATGCATTATGGAAACTGTTTATATATCTCTCCAAAGGGTATCCCCGCAATTATACGACCTGCGTAATCTTCCCGTAGCTGTACAACTGCACATTCTAAGTGCTTGGAGGTGATCCCATATTCAATAGACAGCCATGCCTCCATAAACGCTGCTAAATGGTCACAACCTTTAAGCAGCTGACCATCGACGGCATTATATTGGTCTTTATTATATTTATCCGGAATATCTTCCTGAAGCGTCCTGATTTCCTGATTTAAAACTACCCTATTTGTAAACTCATTAGTTGTAAAATTAATAATATCTTGATGCCATTCAACAGGCAACAATGGGAGAATTCTCTCCTCTACTTGACGTTTTTCTATTTCTTTAATCATTTCATCTAAGCCTTTTACCGAACGTTTAACCGGCGAAATAATATCTCTAGTCAAAACCTCAGGTAAATCATGCCACAAACCGCCTAAAAAATCATTAACCAAGCGTTGCTTGCAAGCTCCCATATGCAATGTACAAAAATACGATAAAACAGCCACAACAAGTACATGTCCCATAACCGAAGTCTCAGGTACTCTTGGAGATTGAGACCAACGCTTTTGAAACCGTAACTGTCCTATAAAATCAATGAAATTACGTGTTTTACAGCCCAAAGCAATTTTTTGTACTCCAGCTAAATCATAATGGTCTTCCAACTCACTAGCAATAGCACGCTTAGTTTCTTCTAAACCATACATTCCTTGATTCAAATGATAAACTATGCGAAACTCCCACTCAGTGGCTAAATAGTGCGCAGCACGTAATATTTTTTTCTCTTTTAAATTTTGCTCTTCATTAAAATAAACCTGCATCCTCTTAAAAAACTCTGTTCCAGCTAAAGAAGGGACCCGCGTAGTCAATTCCTCATATACCCATTTGTTCAGGTCAGGGCCGCTACGTCGCATAAGTTCATGAAATACCGGCGGTTTAATATCAGTCAACACAATACGATGAAAAAGCTCGAAAATACCGCCTTCTATAAGAACTTGCCAGTCTAACTTGGCACCATGCTCTTTTTCTTCATAACGAGCTAAAATATAAAGAATCATCATTTTATGAGCTTGTTTATCCAACTCCGTAAATCCCTGAGGCCTGATATGGTCATTCCATCTTTGAATATGTGCAGCTTCAAAGATGAATTCTAACAAATCTTTATTTAAAACTAAACTTTTCTTCTCATTGGTCATGCTTATTCTCTTTTCCTTTCTATGAAATACGCGAAAAAAATAACAACAACAA
>JAQVYX010000057.1 GCA_029004715.1 Acidaminococcaceae bacterium
TCTACAAATTGACTTTCTTCCTCCAAATGGCTGGCTCTAAAGGTTATTTGTTCTCCTTGCCCCAGCTCATACCTTAATCCGCCGGAAAAATACTCACTGTTTCTATAAGTATTCGTAAAATACAAATTGCGGTCTAATTTCGAATAGCCAACCTCCGCTGTTAATTTGTCCTTAATTTTAGCCCCATAATTTAAATTCACCCGGTAGCCGTCAGAATTCCATTCCGTAGCAATCGTATTCCGTTGTTTGTTCAAATTACGCAAATTGGTAGTAATATTTATAATACCTCCGGAAGCTCCTGAACCATAAAGTACAGATCCTCCTCCGGGAATAATTTCAATTTTCTCAATTTGCTCTACCGGCACAATATCATAATTTGAACTCAAAGGGTGATTGATTAGCGTTGTTACTGGTGCTCCATCCAGTAAAACCTGGATATTTCGCGTTGATTCGTCTGATCCCTGTCCACGGATATCAATATCTCCCAAACCTGTAGAATTAACATTAATGCTCGGTACATCTTTTAGAATCTCAGAAATAGTGCTATAACCTTTTCCTTCAATGTCCTTTTTGGTAATTACAATAATTTGTTTAGTATCTTGCAAGCGTTCAATTTCCACATATTCCGGACTTACATATGAATCCTGTAATTTTATCGCTTCTGCAGCAAAAGCGTTCCTAACAAAAACACCATCTACTAACAACGGTCCACAAACTACATATCCCATGGACACAAAGCATAAAAACATTTTCCCCTTTGAAATCCCCATTTCTACAAACTCTCCTTTTCTTCCGCTTATTAAGAACAAATTAGGCCTTGGTTAGCGATAGCTAACCAAGGCCTAATTCTATCATATAATTGTTTAGTTAGCAACAGCTAACTAAACAATTATTATTTTACATAAAGAAAGCTAAAAATGCTTAGCAATTCTTCCCCAAATAAAAGTTGCCTTTGGGTTATTATTGAATATCGAAAATTTATATACTTACGTTTCTCTTAATGAATTTAAAGGAATAACTCCCGGCACATTACTAACATCAATAAAAACTCTAGCATTAACACCATAAACATCAGCTAGCATTTTTTCGGTTATAACTGTTTTTGCATCACCACTGTTATAAATACGTCCATTTTTATCTATTACTGCAATATAGTCCGCATAGCGGGCAGCAAGATTTATATCATGTAATATTATTAAAAAACTTATATGTTCTTTAACGATAATGCTTTTAATAGTTGCACACAATTCCAATTGTTTTTGTAAATCAAGACTATTTGTAGGCTCATCCATTAAAACTAGCCGAGGTTTTTTAATCAACGTTTGCGCAATAGCAACTATCTTCTGCTGTCCACCACTTAATTCATTCAGTTTTCTTTCAGCCAAATCACTAATTCCCATAAAAGCCAATGTTTTAGAAACCATGTTTAAGTCTTCAGCTGTTACTCGCCAGCCTAACTCAGATAATCGGCCTAACAGTACCGTTTCAAACACTGTCATTAGTACATTGTTGTCATCTGTTTGCGGTAAATATGACATAATCTTCTGTTTTTCACTAGTACTTAGGGTTGCTAATTTTTTATCGTCCAAAAATATGCTGCCTTTAGGTTGCAATACACCAAAAATGCATTTTATTAACGTTGTTTTCCCAGCAGCATTTGGCCCAATAATAACATTAAAGCCTTCTGGGAAATTAATATTTATACCACTAAAAACATTTTCCGCTTCTTGGTAAGCAAACGCTAATTCTTTTATACTAATCATATACGCCCTTTCCTATTTTTAAAAATTAATAACATAAAAAATGGTATGCCAATCAACGAAGTTATCAACCCGATAGGAAGAACTGTGCCAGGAACTATCAATCTGCTTAGTATTGAAGCCGCAGACAAAATAACTGCCCCCAACAAAGCTGCCGTAGGTAACAAGAAACGATTGTCATCACCTACCATGCTGCGTGCTAAATGTGGTGCTATCAGTCCAACAAAACCAATTGTTCCAACAAAACAAACAGCTGTAGCCGTTATTAGTGAAACCGTAATTATGACTAAACGCCTCACTTTATAAACATCTACTCCAAGAGAAATCGCTTTTTGATCATTAAATGTCAGCGCCGTAAGAAGCCAAGCCTTTTTATACAAAAAATAAAAACAAATTGACAATATAATAAGCATAAAGCCCAATTTTTCTTCAGAAGCCCTTAACAAACTACCAAAGGACCAAAAAATCAAACTTTGCAATTTCGACTCATCCGCAATATACTGCAAAAACATGGTTAAGGCGCCAAAAACAAAGTTTAGGGCAATGCCGAAAAGAATAATTAGATTTTTTCCTACCGCCCCATTAGATGCGAAAACATATATTAGGGTCGAAGCAAAAAGTGCCATTATAAAAGAATTTGCCGTAATCAATAATGTTTTAGGGACGTAAACAATGTTTATATCAAGAACTATTCCTAAAGCTGCTCCAAATGCAGCAGCTGAAGCAATCCCCAAAGTATATGGACTCGCCATAGGATTTTTAAGTATGGTTTGCATAGCGCAACCACCTACTGCAAGTGCAGAACCAACCAAAACAGCTATTAGGGCAATTGGTAATCTTACATTTAAAATTATAATGTTAGTAATAACATTTTCTCCCTGTCCAAACAGTGTTGACAGCAATACCTTTAGATCAATACCGGATGTCCCAACTGTCAAGCTTGAAAAAAATAATAGGACGAAAAGTAGCAGTAAGATAACAATAGCAAATATTTTCTTTTTAGTTATTCTAGAATATATAGCTTCAGCCTGACATAAATTCCCACTCATAATTATTTTCTCCTATTTAGCTTGAATTTTCCAAAGTCCATCCGTACTTTTTATTAACATAAATCGTTTGTAAAATTCAGCTAAACGCTCTTCAGGATCAATATTCTTAAATTGTTCCGGATAAAACGTTTTGGCCATTGAGAGCACTGGATAAAAAAGCATAATAGACCGCTGGAATTCATGTTGATATTCAAACACATGATGTTTTCTTACTGCATCCAACCTATCCCATCCAGACCTTTGTAATAAAGAAAATACAGCTTGATGAGTAACCCCTATAGTGGAACCAAGTCCTAATGAATTACAACCGCTCAAGATAATATAATTTGGATTATTTTCGATGATAAATTCAGGGTCCAGAACTACTGATCTGCCCATTTTCTTACCACCTATAGCTTTGTCAGCCAAGTTTTCTCCCCCTGCTAATTGAATCAGAGATCCCCATCCAGAACTTCCACCAAAACTTGATGGTCCATAATTTTCGAGACTACCTGCCATTTCATAATATACCAAAGGTTTATCAGTGTTTTTGTTAGGTAAATGTGACTGTAAATCACTAAATTGCTTATCAATAAACGCTATTACCTCGTTTGCCTTTTCCTGCCTATCAAAAATCTGGCCAAACAAAGCCAAAGTTTGTTGAACAGATTTTCCGGATCTATCGGGAATATTTACCAACACTAAGGGAATACCAGCTGCATTTAACTTGTCTTCAATGGCTAACGCATGCGTATGCCCCTGCATTGCAGAATTAACTATTAGTACATCTGGTTTTTGTTGCAAAATTGCTTCCACATCAAAAGGGGCATTGTGAGCAGAAATAATTTTAACCCGCTCTTTCATCCCCGGGAACATGGAGTCATACATCTTGTCATAGGCCTTTTTGCCTCCAGAATTACCTACCCCCACCAAATCATCAAAAGCCCCCTTACCCTTCAGCGGAATCACGAAATCTATCAGATCAATTGTGCTTAACGCATATATATGAACAGGGTGCTTCAACGTAACTTTTCTACCAGACATATCCGTTATTGTAATCTCATTAACTTTGTTTTGCTGTTGCGTCCTTGGCTTTCCACAACCTGTAGTAAAAATTAAAAGCAGGCATAATATAATTAGAAGATACTTTTTCAATTTTCAAACCTCCCTATAAATTCCTCCTAACCATTAAAATGAATATTGATATGAAACGCTGTAATTAATACCCGGCATAGGGAATCCGTTGTTAATTTCATAGTCATTATCAAACAAATTATTAATTGCTAAATTAATTGTATGTTTTTTTATTGTATAGGAAAAAGTCAAGTCAGCAACAGTATATGCCTTCAAATTGCTTGCTTCAGAACTTGCACTGGTTTCCCCCATATATCTAAGATCAAGCGCAGTTAGAAATCCTTGAAAATTATTATACCGAACGCCAATATTAGCAGTAGAATCCGGTAACCCTTTCAAAGGAGCAGCAAATCTATCGCTCGTTTTATCAGTACTTTGTCTTGTGTAGCCCGCTACAAAAGCCCAGTTTTTATTTAATTTATAGTCTCCAAAAATTTCAACACCCTTTACTTTTACATTATCAACGTTATAAACGATTGGTGGCGTCAGATTACTGTTAGACCCAAAGCCAACATTTATGTAATTAGTAATGTCATTATAAAATCCGGTAAGGCGAATATTAGTCCTGGAATTTATAGCTTTGCGCCAACCAATTTCATAGCTCATGCCTTTTTCCGGCTCAGGTACGCCTAGCTTTTCTTGCCATGCCTCTAAATTAGCACCTGAATCATATTCATCTCTGTATGCACCAGTAGTATCATTATAACCTGTATTCCACCGACTATAATCTGCCACAGTAGGAGCACGGAAGAATCTGCCTGCACCAGCATACAAATAACTTTCATTACCTATTTTCCTAACAATGTTAAGCTTCGGCGTTAATTGGCTGTAACTTGCTGATGTTATACCACCTTGTCCAGCATCAAATTTATAGTGGTCATAACGAAGAGCCATACCTACTGTTGTTAAATCGTTAAGTTGCCAATCGTCTTGGATGAAAGCAGCTTCCGCAGGCAATTCATACTCACTGTCGGAAGTGTGAATATCAAATTTCATTTTTTTGTACTGTAACCCATAAATAATTTTATGGTCATCAACTGTTAGATTTTTCTGCCAATTAACTCCATAGTTATCAATGTCAGAATCCCAATCAAGACTCAAAGGATAAAACACCATCCCTTTTCCCTTACCGGTAACTTTCTCTACATATTCCTGCCTGGACTGCTTGTATTTATAAAAACTAAGACTAGTAGTCGCTGTAGTATAGTTTAAACCCAAATTATCCGTTTTCCATTCTCTGTAGCCACCTACCCAATTTTGCGGCGCGTTTTCAGTAGTAGGATAACTAGAATCATATCCAAGATAACTTGAAGCTGGGCTTCCATTTACGTTATTTCCTACAATTATGCCCTCTCTTTTATTGATTTTGGAATAGAGTAAATTTAGCTTCTTATCTTTAGTTAAATTGTAATTTAAATTTAAATTTACATCATTACCGCTTGAATCATTATTACGGTAGTACCCATCACTTTTCTGTTTATCAGCGCTAATATGCCAACTGAATTTACCTTTATCATCTGAACCTTGATTAGTCAGCGTTGTTTTCCAAGTTCCCCAGCTACCATAAGTTTGTCTTAAAGTTGTTTGAACCTCACTAGGCTCATCCTTAGTTATTATATTTATAATACCGCCAATTGCCCCACCATATTTAGCCGAACCTGCACCTCGTATAATTTCAATACGTTTAACATTATTAACCGGTATGCCATCCCACTCTAAAGCTCTTGCATATTTAATTTCACCAATATTTTCAACCACATTACCATTAATAGCAATTACCGTGCGTTCATGATTTAACCCACGCATGCTTACCCAAATACCTGAATTTTGTCCTCGCTGCACTACTATACCTGGAATATCTTGCAAAATATCTGCTACAGTATGAATTTGGCCGGCATCAATTTTATCTCTAACATTAATCGTAGTAGCAGTTTTGTCCTTATAATTTTTATCTCGACTCGCAACAACTACTATCGTGTCCATATTGAAATTCGTTAATTCATCTGCATAAACATAAGACAAATTACTTAGACAATTAGCAACCGTGAAAAACAGTACTGCTTTTTTATATTTTTTCATTTTAATCCTCCCCAAAATCATAAAACAGTTTGATTTCCTTGCCAAAACTCTATGCAAATATGCACCCAAATAAATTAAGCAAAGTTAATAAATCAAAGTCACTGTTCTCATCTCCTTCCCGTCACTCGCAGGTTGCGATAAAATAAAACAGGCAGTTATTCTGACTTAGGATCATAATGTTACCAAACCGTCACAAAAATTTTCCAATGGCGTATTTGGCCTCATTCCCCATTACAGTGGCGGGACCGTGTCGGGATTTAACCGAACTTCCCTATTAAGTCTCAAAGAGACACCTGTTTTTATAACTATGTTTTTGAGTCGTATCGTACAAAAGTTGTATATGCATTTTACATATATATATTATTTGCACATAAACACTTAACCAATTATAATACTTAAAAGTATCAGTTATCAAGAGGTAATTTAATAAATTTGACTTGTTACGCCATTAGCTCTAAAATTATGTTAGATAATCAATTAAGATGCAAAGGATACCAATTATGAGCAGACTAAAGTCCTATCGACATTTACCAGCATTTGTGCTGGTTCTTTTAGCAAAAGAAGACCTATATGGTGCAGCAATTTTAAATAAAATGAAGCTTGACATGCCATTTTTCTTTGACACCGATCTTTCGCTAATATATAGATTGCTGCAGGATTTGGAAAGCATTGGCGCAGTTACCCATTATTGGGATACGGCTAAACCAGGTCCGGCACGCAAATGGTATAAACTCACCAAAATAGGTTTTGACGAACTAACAAATTATAAGAAAGATATTGAAAAAAGAATGGAAAACTTCGTTTTTTTTATGAATGTCTACGAAAATACCAAAAATAAATTCATAGGTTCTCCGTCAGAAACGAATACTGACATAAAAAAATGACTGTTATTTATTCCTTTTTAGCATAATATAGAAAGAAGAGAGCTACTATGAAAGATCTCATATATTTTGAAAATCTTTGGTCTGAACTACGAAGAGATAGAGTAGACAGTGAAAGTTATTGGGATGAACGCGCCGCCTTTTTTAACAATATTAAAAATTCTGATAAGCAAGAAGAAAATCAACAAACATTAATTGCAAAATTAGCCAACAGAGGCATTATACATAAAAATGCCTCTGTTTTAGATATCGGTTGCGGCGTTGGTAGGTATGCCTTAGCCTTTTCACCAAAAGTAAGAGAAGTTTATGGCACTGATATTTCATCTAAAGCACTTGCCTATGCTAAAGTAAACATTGGACTGGCAGGTTATAAAAATATCCGCTTAGTAAAGGGCGATTGGAATGATATCTCTTTGCGGGAATTGGGCTGGGAAAATAAATTTGACTTTGTTTTTGCTTCCATGTGCCCAGGTATTACCAGCAAAGAAACATTGGAAAAAATGACCAAAGCAAGCTCTTCTTATTGCTTACTTAGTAGTTTTGCTATGCGTAACGACAGCATAAGAGGCAAGCTTAGTAAACTATGTGGCATTCAAGGCTTTGATAACGATAACAGAACAAGAAATTCGGTCTATTGCATTTTTAATATTCTTTGGTTATTAGGTTGCTACCCAGAGATAACCATTCAAGAAAATAATTGGCAACATCTTTTTACAACTAAAGAAGCTGCCACTCAATATAAAAACATGCTCGCCGCGCCAGGCAAACTTCTCCCCGAACAATTGTCTAGAATAGATAAATATATCATTGATTGTTCAATTGACGGCTACATTACAGAAAACGTGACAACTAAAATTGCTTGGATAGGCTGGAATGCAAAGAAATAATTCTTTTCTTACTCCAATATAAAAATTGTCCTATAAACACACATTTAAAACGCCGGTATTCACTCATATGATTTATCATACTTGAGTAAATATCGGCGTTCTCTTATTTTTTTCAATATTTTCTGTTTTTACCTTTCTAATATTTTTTACATTATCATACGCATTTTTGGCAAAAACATTCTATATAGCAGCACTCCACAAATACCTGTAATAAACTGTAAAAAACCAAATATTCCTTGTAAATAAGCAGTTTGTGCTCCGGTAAAACCAAACACAGCCAAGATTACCGCACTACTTACATATAGCGCTATTGCCCTAAAAAATGATGGTAAAATAACTTGCAGCCAAACTTTCCCTTTTCTACAAAAAATATACCCAAACAAATATACAAGATTTGCAAAAAGTGCCGGCAATGCCATAATCGGACTAAAAAAGCTTTGCTGAAAAAATGCTACGACCACCATCAATATTGATAATAATATAGCGTAATTTAAATTGCTGAAGTACAAAGTACAAAGCAAAAAAGTATTTAAAATTGAGCCAATAAGCAAAAGTGAAACAATAGGGGGCAAGGGTAAGAATAACCTTAAAGATTGAACTACAGTCATTAATGCTAGAATCAATGCAATACGAGTAAGCTGTCGTAATGGATTATTTGTCATATTTCCACCTTGTAACCCAATTGGAAAATAGTTCCTGGTATTGACAAATCATCGTCTCTATGGTTAAACAGATTCTCAACCCCGACAAAAACAGTTTGGTTTTTAGCTAATTTTTTTTCTAAATTTAAATTCCATAAAACATAATTTCGTTCACTGCTAATGTATGCGCTAGGTTGAAAATAATAGGATAAATAGGCATCTACCCATAAGGTAGCTTTTAAGTCTGAAGTTGGTTGGTAAGATAACTGTGATGATATTTTATTCCGAGCACGGTTATAAAGACGATTCTGTGTTTGGTCATCTACAGCATCAAGATAAGTATAATTAGCACTCCACTTCGTTTTTTTATTTATTGTACTCTCTATACTAGCTTCTAACCCTTGAATTTTAGCCTTATCAATGTTTTGATACTGGATTTTATTAGTGGACAGCCAAACTTCGTCAATCATATCTTTTACTTGACTGGCAAAATAGGTAATCTTTGCTGAAGTATTTCCCCACTCCTTTTCAACAGAAACATCATAGAAAAAAGATTTTTCCGGCTGCAGTGTATCATTTCCTAATAAATTCACTAAAGCACCGTTACGCAGTACATTAAGATTTAAGTACAATTGATTTGGAGAGGGAACACGAAACCCACTCCCTGCATTTAATTTAAACCGTAAGTGATCATTGAGTTCATAAGTCGCCCCTATTTTGGGACTAAGATTACTCTCAAATCTGTTACTTTCATCCCAACGCAATGATGAAACTACAAGAAGTTTTGGAGAAAAACTCCACTCATCTTGTGCATACAAAGCACTATAGTCAGAGTCAACATCTGACCCAGTATAAGCAGTACCATGTAATATTTTAGTAAAAGCACCATTACCGCTTTTTATTCCTGTTCCACGATACAATTCATGACGATATTCACCGCCCCAAGTTATTCTATGGTTTTCGCCACTTTTCTGACTTTGCCGCACCTCAAGACCTGAAAGCGTGGTATAGCCAAATATATTATTCGTGTACAACCCGGTCAAACGGTTTATCGTATCGTTATATTTTTCCCAAATTGAATGATACGCATTAATAAACACTTCGCTTTCGTCTTTATGCTTTTGATAGCTTAAATTATACCTTTGTCTTTGATTGTCCTCTATTAAATCGGTAAGAATGGTGTACCCTCCCATTCCTTGCAAAGTTCCGTACTCGTTAGTTTTTTCCTTTAAATAAGATCCCCCCATTTTCCATGTTTCTTCATCATTAGGCCGATATTCTAAATTGGCATCAAGATGGGTACGAGTACCAAAGGGGAAAAACGTAGTACCATTTTCTTTATAAAAAGCGTCATTTTTACTTTGACCTGCTGACAAGGCAAACCTTGTTTTACTTGTAAGTCCTGAATCGAATTTGACGCCATA
>JAQVYX010000058.1 GCA_029004715.1 Acidaminococcaceae bacterium
GTAATAATGGCTTTTAGCTAGTATCCTTTAAGCAAAGATAGTGTTGCGGATTTCTTGCTTGCTCGGTTTTATTGCGAGAGTGGTGCTAAGCGTATAGTCTTTTCCAATACTGGCAGTATATATTATTGCGCAGATCATTATAAACATTTTGAAAAGTTATATTAGGAGGATAATATCTATGAAAAAAATACAAATAAATGCAGCAGATTTTTCTACACCTGCGGAGTTACAAGAATATCTAATTGAGGCGTTGTCTTTTCCGGATTATTATGGCAGAAATTTAGATGCTCTCTATGATGGATTGACAGAAGTTGATGAAGCCACCAAAATCATAATTTCCAGTAGAATTGCAGATGAAGAAAATTTAGGAGAATATGGTGAACGTTTACTAGCAGTATTTGAAACTGCGGTGCAAGATAATGAAAATTTAGAATTGGAAATTACTGAGTAAGAAGAAAAGAGGCTAAACCGATGCTAAAAATATTGTTTCGGTTAGTAGTTTGTTTGAGCATGTTTTTTTCTTTTGCTGGCTGTAAGCCTAACAGTAGTTCTGAAATAAAAAATCAAACGCAGGTGTTTAAAAGTGCAACTTTGCAAAATAGTGTTCAAGCTAAAGATGTTGTTATCCATGTTATGAATGTGGGGAAGGCAGATTCGATTCTTATTCAAATAGGAGGCAAAAACTATTTGATAGATACAGGACTGCAAGAAAATAACAAAGCTTTGGTTAAACATTTGCGCGAACTTGGTGTTGATAAATTTGCAATGATTTTCATGACACATCCGCACAAAGATCATATTGGCGGGATGCCGGCTTTATTAAATAGTTTTAAGATAGAACAAATATATGATACGGAACTTATTAATCCTGATTCCAAGCTTTATCCTAAAATCATGAAGCTAATAGCTGAAAAACATATTACGAAGACCAAGATTCAGGCTCCTATGAAGGTTATGCTTGCCAAGGGAGCCTATTTGGAAGTTTTATGGCCTGGGGAACAAAAGATTACAGTCCCTAATGATAGCAATCTTAATCCCAATAGCTTAGTTATGCGTTTGGTTTATAAAGATTTCACCATGATGTTTGCCGCAGATAGTTATAAGCAGTCTGAAGAGCAGATAATAAAGCGTTATTCTCCAGCTCAGTTGAGGTCTAACGTGCTTAAGGTTGGTCACCACGGTAGCAATTCATCAACTGGTGATGATTGGCTAAAAGTCCTTGAACCACAAGTAGCGATAGCCAGTTATGGTATAAAAAAAGGCGAACCTGCTGATAAATATCCGAGCAAGAAAACGTTAGAACGTATCAAAACGCATAATATTAAGTTCTATGGAACTTTTATAGACGGAGATGTGACAATTGCGACAGATGGTAAAGCCTATAGCATAGAGGTGGAAAAGAAATAGGAGGGATATGACAAATGGCGATTTTTCATGAAAAGAGAAAGCAAGTAAGAGAAAACAAGGAAATAGGGAATGTTATTATTGAACATCTTGTTGATGAAGAGCTTTTCCAAGGACAAAATTCCATGTTTGCCCAAGTAACTTTAAAACCAGGATGTGCACTTGGCTATCACCAACATAAAGGAAATAATGAAACGTATTATATTTTATCTGGCAAGGGTATATACACTGATAATGGAAAAGAAACTCCTGTTGTCGCCGGTGATGTTACTTTTTGTTATGATGGTGACTTTCACGCTTTAAAAAATACAGAAAACTCAGATCTCGTTTTTATTGCTTTAATTGCTAATACACCCAAACAATAGTGGTTTACTTTTTATAGTTACTAAATTATAATAAACAAGTAAGTAAAATCGAGGGGGGTTTGTTACGTGAAAAAATTTATGGTGTTTATGCTGACCTTAATGGTTACGGCAGGGCTTATTGCAGGGTGTGGTGGCGATAAAAAGAATGCTACCAAAAGCGACAGTGGCAAAAAAATAGTTGTAGGGCTAGATGATAATTTTCCACCTATGGGTTTTAAAAATGAAAAGGATGAAATAGTTGGCTTTGACGTTGATATGGCTAAGGAAGCCGCAAAACGCTTAGGCCGCCCGGTAGAATTTAAACCGATCGATTGGTCAAGTAAAGAAGCTGAATTAAAGAGCGGACGTATTGACTGTATTTGGAATGGCCTTAATATTACAGAAGAGCGCAAAAAGAATATGCTTTTTAGCAAGCCTTATATGGAATGCAAACAATTGCTTTTTGTTGTTAAAGGATCTCCCATTAAAGGACAGGCTGATTTGAAAGGTAAAATTGTAGGTATGCAAAGTGCTTCTACTGCAGAACAAAACTTGGAGAATGATAAAGCCTTCGCAGCTACTCTTAAAGAAGTTAAAAAATACCCTGATTGCATTGCTGCTATGATGGATTTGGAAGCAGGCCGTTTGGATGCTATTATTACTGATGAAATTGTTGGCCGTTACTACATGAGCAAGAAACCAGGCAAATTTGTCTGCTTGCCGACTCCTATTGGTCCTATTGGTGATTTTGGTATTGGTTTCCGTAAGGATGATACCCAATTACAAGGCGAGGTACAAAAGGTATTAGACGAAATGAAGAAAGACGGTACAGCAGGTAAAATCAGTACAAAATGGTTTGGCTCAGATATTTTAAAATAATATTAAGCCTTAAGGACTAATGGCATAGCCATTGGTCCTTTTATTTTTTTAAACAATATTTTAATATTCAACTAAAATTATAAATAACCTATGGTGCTATTGCATCATAGGTTATTTTTTTAAAAACAAACGGAAAGTTTTTTAGCTCTTAAAATGTCAGTTTTTTACACTAGTAGGGGACTTATAAAATTAAAAAACATAAAAAACATAAAAAATGTAAGAAACGTAAGAAACGTAAGAAACAATATGAGTTCATGTTGTTTTTTGTTTATATTTTTTCTTGTACAAATAAAACAAAGTTTTTTAGAGTTGGGTGGAATTGCAGTTTTTGTGTTGTAACCAGTGAAAAACTACGGTATAAAGGTGGGTCTAAAGGAATACAGACAAGATCATTATAACCATGACACCTTGCTATATTTTCTGTACCAAAATAAACTCCAAGATTTTCTGAGGCAAAGGCTAGAGCAGCTTCAGTTTGATCACAACAATAAGTTGTTTTAAAAGGAATATTGTGAGAATCAAAATATTTTTTAACTACTTTTTGAAGAGTATTTGTTCCTGTAGGGAGAATTAGCTTCTCCGAATTTAAAGCAGCAACTTTTATAGTCTTATGTGTGCTTAGGGGATTTTTAGGACTCATGATGGCACAGAGAAGGTCTTCGCTTAATTTAATAAAATTGAAATCATTATCAGCAATTTCAGGATTACTATCTGAAGCGATTATGAAGGCAACGTCAATTTCTTTGTTTTTTAGTGCTGTAAGTAGGGCAGAGCTACCTGTTTGTAGGAGTGTCATGCTTATATCAGAATATTGTTTTTGAAAGTTAGCTAGTAAAGCTGGGATATTAAATATTTCCATAATGGGAGTAGCACCAATTCTAAGGGAGCCCTTTTTTAGAGAAGAATAGTCATGCATAAGCAGTTTAAGTTCTTTCCAATTACCTAATAAAGCAGCAGCGTAATAGACAAAGGCTGTTCCGGCCTCTGTTAAAGTTACAGTATGGTGATTTCGTTCAAATAAGTGAACATGTAACTCATTCTCAAGCTTTATAATTTGGTTTGATAATGATGGTTGGGATATACTTAAAATTTCTGCGGCTTTGGTAAAATTTTTGGATTTGGCAACGGTTATGGCATAGAGTAATTGATTTTTTTCCATGTGAACCTCCTTGCACAATGCATTCTTAAAAAATATTATAAATAAGCTTAATACAACGATAGCTTAAAACTATTGAAATGATAGGAAATATGTTTTGTACAAATACTCTTGCAGTTGGTAAAATTTGAACATGGGAATATGAATTATTATATACTTCCATAAAATAAAAAACAATGTAGCTAGTAAGATGTGCTAATCTTACTACTGTTTTATAGAAAGGGGGTAATGATACTGAGGCTAGAAGGAGAGTTTTTTAGGCTTGTATTATTACAAAAAATGAAGAGGGGTAATAAATATGGATGTAGCACAAGGACTTATGGTTCTAACATTATTACTTATGGTAACGGGTAAAGCACCAATTTATCTAACGGCAATTATTGGTTCTACAATAGCGGCACTTGTTGCTGGGTTCCCGTTGGCTGGCAAAGCAGAAATCACCATTTTAAAGTTAATCAATGGTGGTTTGAATCCTGTAATTGCAGATATGGCGGGCGTGTTGATGTTTATAGGGATTATGACTAAAATCGGGTTTTTAGATGTAATTATTCATAAAATCATGCAAATTGGTAGTAGAATTGGCGGAGCAGCTGGTATAACTGCAGCTGGTTCACTTGTGGCCGGTATTATTGGGGCACTGACAGGGTTTACGCAACCAGCTGTTACTGCTGTTGTTACAGGTCCGGCGGCCATTAAATTGGGGCAGGATCCGAATAAAACAGCAGGACTTGCTGCACATGCAGGACATTTTGGCAATTTTGCAGGATTTACTCATCCAACACAAGTGGCTGTAGTAGCTACTGCAGCTATTGGGTTTGGAAAGATTAATGTTGTTGGAGCAATTGTTGGGTTATCTATTATTTGGTTTAGCTATATGCGCTTAAGGCGTGAAGCTAAATGTGATGGTAGAGCAATTGTGGGAGAACAACAAGCTGCCGTGGAAAAAGAATTGGCTTCTAAATCTACAACTACGGCAACTATGGCATTACTTCCCTTTATTCTCTTCGTTTTAGGATTCGTGCTTGGTTACCCGGTATTTTTGGTCGGCATTATAGCCGCAATTTTTGCAGCTATGCTTGGCAAAGTAACCATGGGCGTTGGCGAAGCGGCAATGTTAGAGGGAGTAGCAAAGATTGCAACTCCGTTAGTTGCAACTATTGGTTTCTTGTATATGAGTGGTGTTATGAGTAAAATAGGATTAGTAAAAACCATTTCCGATTTATTGGGTCCGATAGTATCTATTTCCCCAGTATTCGTTATGTTATTTGTTTCCTCAATTACAGGGTTCTTGACTCAGTCCAATGCGGCTTCTGTAGCAATAGTTGTTCCCTTTCTAAAAGTGGTACTTAGTCTGGGAGCAGATCCACTTGCAGCTGCTTGTGCAGCTGCAGGTGGTTCTGCAGTATGGCAATATTTCTTGACAGGTGGTCCGGTCGCTGCTTTGTCTACTGTTATTGCTGTTGTTCCAGGTAGTGATTTAAAGAAGGCTAATAAATTTCAAAGACCTGCTATGGTATTCGGCTTCATAATATTGTTTGTTTGTGTTGCTGTGGTTAATGCTATGGCGTAATATCATGTCAAAGGAGATATGAAAAGTGAAGAGTACAAAAAAAGTTGTGGTAATTACAACTGGTGGCACTATAGCTATGAAATATGATAAAGTTAATAAAGGCCTTATTCCTGCTGTAAGTGGCGCTGACTTAATTGAAGCAGTTCCGGAATTAAAGAATGTAGCACCGGTAGAGGTAGTTGAATATAGTAATGTTCCAAGCGGATATATTACGCCAACGATGATGTTTGGTTTAGCAAAAATGGTTGATGAATATTGTGCAAAAGATGATGTAGCCGGTGTTGTTATTACTCATGGTACTGACACTCAGGAAGAAACGATTTATTTGCTAGATTTAGTATGCAATACAAATAAACCGGTGTGTATTACTGGAGCCATGCGTGGTGCTTCTGATGCTGGAGCTGATGGTCCTGCAAATATCTTAGCAGCTGTAAAAACGGCTGCGTGTCCAGAAGCTGCAGGTCATGGTGCTATGCTCATATTTAATGATGCGATTCATGCTGCTACGGAAGTTGCAAAAACACATACTACATCTTGTAGCACATTTATGTCACCGGGTTGGGGACCAATTGGACATGTGTATTTTGACCGTGTTATTTTCAGAAGAAAACCAGAAAAAACAACAAAGATTCAACCCAAAGAGCTTGTGGACGACGTTTATTTGCTCAAATGTGTAGCTGGATTGGATGATTATTTGTTTAAATGCTTAAGCAAAAAACCTGCCAAGGGCATAGTGGTTGAAGCATTTGGTTGTGGCAATGTTCCTCTTAAGGTCAAGGCTGGAATACAGTATGTTAGAGAACAAGGAATACCGGTTGTTTTAACTACAAGGGTAGCTTCTGGAAGAGTGGTTCCAGCTTACAGTTATGATGGTAGCGCAAATTCTATGAAGGATTTTAACATCATAATGGCAGGTGAGTTATCAGGACAAAAAGCACGTATTAAATTGATGTTAGCATTAGGTATTACCAGCGATGTGAATGACTTGAGAAAATATTTTGATGATTGATGGTTTTAGTGTACGAGAATATGAATTTCATAGTTTTATATTGTATAAAATTAATGACTAAAAAGCCTTGCAGCTTAAGCTGCAAGGCTTTTTGAAGTTATAACAACATAGGTATTTAAATTTTCAGTTTTCATTAATGATTTTGTTGGGTAATGCATCTGAGTGTTATTTATATTTTAATGTGATAGAATGTAAATAATATCTTGGCTTGAATAAAATATTGAAGTTTTCTATAGAAATTTTTTAGCATAAAACAGTGATTTCAAGTTTAGGCAGTGTAAAAAGGAGAAATTTTGATGGATAAGATAAAGTTAGGTCAGACTGATTTAATGGTAAGCAGGAGCGGATTTGGTGCTTTGCCTATACAACGGGTTACATTTGACGAAGCTAAATCCATACTAAGAAAGGCTTATGATAATGGTATAAACTTTTTTGATACTGCTAGGCAGTATTCAGATAGTGAAGAAAAAATTGGCTATGCACTATCTGATGTAAGAAATAATATAATTATAGCTACTAAAAGCCATGCCAAAGATAAAAAAACCTTATTCAGTCATTTAGAAACTAGTCTTAAAAATTTAAAGACAGATTATATCGATATTTATCAGTTACATAATCCTAAAGATTTGCCAAATAAAGAAGATCCAGAAGGCCTGTATGCAGGTTTGCTAGAGGCGGAAAAAAAGGGTATGATTCGCTTTATTGGTATGACAAATCATGATATAAAAAATGCCATGCAGGCGGCGGAGTCAAAATTGTACGATACCATTCAATTTCCCTTGAACTCTATTTCAGCAGATGCAGATTTAGAACTTATTTCTGTATGTAAGAAAAACGGTGTTGGTGTAATAGCCATGAAGGGTTTATCAGGCGGATTAATTACTAATGCTGCTAGTACATTTGCATTTTTAAGGCAATTTGATAATTTAGTTCCGATTTGGGGAATTCAAAAAATAGCTGAATTGGATGAGTTTATAGCCTTAGAAAAGAACCCACCAGTTTTGGATGAAGCCATGTGGAAGGTTATTCAAAAAGATAGAACTGAACTTGCAGGAGATTTTTGCCGTGGATGTGGATATTGCATGCCCTGCCCTGTAGGAATAGAAATACCTACACAAGCAAGGATATCTTTGCTATTAAAGAGGGCGCCTTATCAACAATTCATGGAGGATAGTTTCAAAGAAAAAATGGATTTGATTAATAATTGTATAGAATGCGGACATTGTAAGGAAAATTGCCCATATGAGCTTGATACGCCGAATCTTTTGAAGCGAGAACTTAAACGATATGAGGAGTTTTATAAGGATAATGCATTAAATTATTCTAATAAATACTAAGATAATTTTCTAAGAATAACTATAATTTAACAAAATAATTACTACCGCGCTATTTAGATTGTTTTAATAGTCGTATTAATAATAAAAACCCTCTTGCGAGGTTTTTTTACGTTGTTTCTGTCAGTATTTAATTTGTTTTTATGGTACGGTCCTAGTTAAAATTAATGCAAATAGAATTTAAACATTTCTTATCATACCTTACGGCGGCTGGATTTGAGGTTATTTGTTGTTCAACCTAGCAAAACGTAGTTTTTTCATTGTACAATATGGTATAATAAAAAGACTCTTAGAAATTTGGATAGGTTGTGTAAATAGATGGATGAAATTTTGAGAATGATGGTGCCGTTGCTTGAAGGTTGTCGTGTTACTGTAGCTATTTTTGCCGTGACTTTGTGTTTATCTATTCCGCTTGGCTTACTTTTGGCCTTGGCGCGTTTATCTGATATTAAACCTTTGAATAGGGCGGTAGAGTTTTATAACTGGATTATGCGTGGCACTCCTTTGATGTTACAGCTGTTATTTGTGTATTTTGCGTTGCCAACATTTGGTATTAGACTGCCTGATGTAACTTCTGCGCTTTTGGCTTTCGTTTTAAATTACGCGGCTTATTTTGCAGAAATTTTCCGTGCTGGTATTCAATCTATTCCTAAAGGACAGTATGAGGCGGCAAAAACTTTAGGGTTTACTTATGTACAGACTATGCGCCGTATTATTGTTCCGCAAATGATAAAAAGAGTTTTGCCTCCTATAGGAAATGAAACTATTACTTTGGTTAAGGATACATCTTTAGTTTATGTATTAGCGATGAATGACCTGCTAAGAGCAGCACGTACTATTGTGCAAAGAGAATTCGATATGACGCCTTTTTTTATTGCCGGTTGTTTTTATTTAGTGATGACCTTTGTGGTTACCAGAGTGTTTAATTGGTTAGAAAAACACTACGCTAGATATGAGGAGTAGGTGGGGAATATGAATGAATCTATCATAAGAATGGAAAATGTAAAAAAAAGTTTTGGTGAACTAGAAGTTTTAAAGGGGATTACTTTAGAACTTGGACGTGGCGAGGTTGTAGCGATTATTGGCCCTTCCGGTTCAGGTAAAAGTACTCTTTTGCGTTGCTTAAATCGTTTGGAAGTTGTTAATGGTGGTTCTATTGCCATTGAAGAGGAATATTTAGTAAAAGACGGTGAGTATGCCGATGCGCTAAAATCAAGAAAAATATGTGGTAAAATGGGAATGGTTTTTCAACAATTTAATCTTTTCCCTCATATGACTGTTTTAGAAAATCTTTTGGAAGCACCTTTGATTGTTAAGAAACAGTCTAGGGAAGAAGTAATGCCTGTAGCTTTGGAACTTTTATCTAAGGTAGGGTTGGGTGATAAGGCTGATGTATATCCTAACCAATTGTCTGGCGGGCAGCAACAAAGGGTAGCTATTGCTAGAGCTTTGGCTATGAACCCGGATATTATGCTTTTTGATGAACCCACGTCTTCTTTGGATCCTGAGCTCACAGGGGAAGTATTAAAGACTATGCGTAACTTAGCGGATGGTAATATGACCATGGTGGTTGTTACTCATGAAATGGGATTTGCCCGTGAAGTTGCCCAAAAAGTAATATTTATGGCTGATGGTATTGTTCAAGAGCAGGGAACGCCAGATGCTATTTTTGATAATCCTAAAAACGAACGGTTACAAGTTTTTTTGCAGAGTATTCTTAGATAAATAATGATTATAAAAACAAAAAAGCAAATAAAAAGTACTCCCGAAGGAGTACTTTTTATTTGCTCTCTTTATTTTTCAATTTAGCAATAAATTTTTCTTTGTTGACAATAAAACGCTCATGTATACCTTGACCAATAATGCCATATTCATCTTGGGCGGTTACTTTAAATGTTAACTTGCGACCACTAATAGCAAGTAGTTCAGCGGTAGCAGTAATGGTCTTGCCAGGTAAG
>JAQVYX010000059.1 GCA_029004715.1 Acidaminococcaceae bacterium
GTTTAGAGGTTGTCCAATAATTTCGCAATTGAGAAATATAACAATCACCAATAACAGTAAGGTTGTTTTCTCTTATAAAGACTAACAAATCTTTTATAAGCAATTTGTATTTTTGGTGTCCAGCATTTGGTGTAAGCAATATGGCATATTTTCCCTGAGGTTTAATACGACTATGAGAATACTCCTCCGCATAATTAATTTTTGTATAAATATAATCGGCGAAGGATATAGTTCCTTTTGTAAAATTTTCTTGGGTAAATATATAGCCATTTATGTGTTCTGTAAAAATTTCGTTCGTGGTAAAGGGGGCGTTGTGCTCGGCAACAATAGCAATTTGTTCCTTCATGGTTTTATTACTATCTAAAGGTGTGGATACATAGTATTCTTTTAAACATTTTTCTATGTAAAACGTTTTTTTTAGAATTTTATCAGTTAATTTTAATCTTTCTGAACGTTTACTAAGATTATGCATGTTTTGTTTTAATAGTTCTATTTGTAAATCATATTCCAGTATTTTTTCGTCAATTAGTTTTTCTAACTCATGGGAACTGCGGTTTGCTACATAGCATTTAATTGTTTTTAGTGGTATGCCTAATTTACGTAAAGTTAAAATTATTTCAAAAATATAATATTGTTCCATGGTATAGTACCGATAACTATTCGTGGCAATTATTTTGGGCAAAAAAATATCGTTTTTTTCATAATAAAATAATGTTTGCTTAGAAATACCAAAAAGATGAGCGAATTCTCCAATTGTGAAATTCTTTTCTTTTGACATATAATCACCAACTAATCTTATTTTATAGTTTATTATACACGAATTTAGTTAAATGCATACTTATTTATGAAATATTCACTAAAAAATACTTTGAGTTAATTAATATTCAAGGCAAAAAATAGTCAAGTCCAAAATCTTGTGTAAAAATTCCGGCACAAAGTTTCTTATTCTTGCATCCTAATATATGTTCTTGCAGCATAGCTCAATTGTTCAGATTAAAATATTGGTGTTTCTTAAACGCGTATTCTTCCTGCCGGCAATAATGTATTGAAATGCATCTTCGAAACCTTAAATAAATGAAATAGTTTTAAGAATTATATTGTTTTTAAGTTTAAATAGTATTTATTGCTTATTGACGTAACTATGACCCAGTGTTATAATCATCTTTAGAATTTAATAGTTGGTTAAGTGTGTTTAAAAGCTTAATTGGTAAAGTCGGTACGAATCCGACACGGTCACGCCACTGTGATAGCATTTCGGTGCTTAAGTCAGATACCTGCTTAATTACAAGACTGAAATATCCGCGAGAGACGGAGGATTCAGGGCAATCAATTGTTTGGTTGCGTTGGCCTTTTTTCTTTTAAGCGAGAAGGGCTTATTTTTTTTACATCAAAACAATAATTTAGGAGGCAATAAGATGGGATTTATTGAGGCAAGTATTTCATATTTTCAAAAGGGCGGGGTTGTTATGTACCCTTTGCTGCTTTGTTCCTTGGCAGCTATAATGATTGGTATAGAGCGTTTCATATATTATCATAATGCTGATTCAGGTGAAGAATTTGCCGAAAATCTTATGCAACTTTTGGATGAAAAAAAATGGGACGATGCTTATGTATTAGCTGTTAATAGTAAAGGTGAAGCCGCTAAAGTAGCCAAAGCGGCTATGGATAGAGGAATGGAAAAGCCGGAAAGAATAGAGACTTTTGCCAGTAACTATGCAGAAAGAGCCTTAGATCGGTTAGAGCAATATTTACCGTATTTGGGTGTTATCATCATGTTATCTCCAATTCTTGGTCTGCTGGGCACAATTACAGGAATGATTAGTTCTTTTAATGCATTGGATTTGCGATCATCTAATCCTTTAGCAGTTACCGCAGGTATTGGTGAAGCGTTAATTACAACGGTTTTTGGTTTATGTATTTCAGTAGTTGCTATTTGTATTCATACCTATTTTGGACAAAAATTAAAACGTATGACGATAGATATTGAAGAATCTACAAATGCAATTATTGATGCAACCGGCGAACGTTGGAGATAATACTCTTATAAAGTGGAAGGAACTGACGTTATGATCAAATTAAAGAAAAGAAATACGACAAAGGCACCGGAAATGATGCTGAGCCCTATGATAGATATGATTTTTTTGCTATTAGTATTTTTTATTCTTAGCACGATGTATATGAGTGAAGTTAAAACTATTCCCATCAAAATGCCTGTAGCCAAAAATTCGGCCTTGGAAACCCAAGCTAATTTTAATATAACAGTAAAAGCAGATGGTTCAGTTTGGCTCGATGACAAAAAAGCTGATGTTGGAGCTTTGGTTATGCAAGCATCTCTAGAACAAAAGCGAAATCCTAATTTTGCTGTAATTATTCGTGGTGATAAGGATGTTAATTATAATAAAATCATAACTTTGTTGGACAGATTAAAGGCGGTAAATGTTACGCGAGTTGGACTAGCAACAGATGTCGGTGATACGAAATGAAGAAATCCAAGCGTTTTGAGACCGGATTTTTTGGTTCGGTACTTTTCCATATTTTAGTATTGGTATTTTTAGGAATATCACTGAGCTTATATGTGGCAACTATACCCAAAACTACTGACAAAATTCTTGAGGTAAGTTTAGTTAGCGGTGGTGGGGGAAAACAGGCTGGCGGAAAAATAACGGTTGCTAACCCTAAGGTAGAAACAAAGCAAGAAAAGTTAAAAATCTTACCGGACGACATAGTGGATAAACAAGAAACGATTCAAGAGGAAATATCACACCTTGCTGAAGAAAATATTCAACAACAAGAGCAAAATGCTAGTGACACTATGGGGTCTTCTAATACTAATAACGACGGTAATGGTAGCGGAGGTAGTGGTAGTGGCAGTGGTGGTGGTGATGGTAGTGGGCAAGGAACCGGTCAAGGCGATGATCAAGGAGCTGGGTCCCCTGTGGTACCGCCACGCTTAATATCAAGAGTAGAACCAATATATCCCTCAACAGCTAGAAGAAATGAGGTTGAGGGTACTACACGAGTGCGTTTATTGGTTAGCGCGGATGGGTCGGTAGAATCCGTGGGCGTTTCCCAATCATCAGGTTCTGATCTTTTGGATTCGGCAGCAGTTGAAGCAGCAAACCAATGGGGGTTTACGCCGGCCAAGGATGAACGGGGAAAGGCTGTTCGTTGTTATGTAAGCTTACCGGTTACTTTCAGATTACGTTAAGTTTATAATTTTGAAAATTTAATAAATATTTAAGTGCTCTTATGAGCTTAATAGGGAAATCGGTTAAATCCCGATACGGTCACGCCACTGTGCTAGCATTTATATGCTTAAGTCAGATTACTGCTTATTTATTACACGAGTGAATCTGCGAGAGACGGAGCATTCAAAGTGATCTATATGATTATTTTGGCCTTTTCGGTTTTTTTGCGAAAAGGTCTATTATTTTTGGTGTTTTTATAGTTTTATGTATGATATGGCCTTGAAAGACAGGGTATCGGAAAAAACTATAAGTAATATATAATTTATTTGCAAAGGGGTAGGTAAGATGCAAAAAGCAAGAGAGTTTAATTTATTAATGGCCATGATAATCACAGGAGCAGTAATGGGGGGAGCAACTGCGCAGGCACAAGAAAAACGAGTTACTGAGTATTCTTTAGACCAAATGATTATAACAGCCACTAGGTATGAAAAAAAAGATGTTGATGTTCCTGCGTCCACCGTAATTATTACTAGCAAAAAAATAAAAGAAATGGGTGCCAAGACTGCGGCAGCAGCGCTTGAAAAAACTAATGGCATGGCATATAAGTCTTTTGGCCCACTAGGAGCCTCTATGGGAACCATGATTAATGAAGCCAATATTCGTGGGGTAGATAATGGGACGTTGGTTATGGTTAATGGTAATCCTGTATCTTGGCGAGGAAAATATAATTTAGACGCTATTCCAGCAGAAAACATTGAGCGTATTGAAATTGTTAAAGGTGGAGGCTCTGTACTATATGGCAGCGAAGCAATGGCCGGTGTTATTAATATAATAACTAAAAAGAAAGCTAGTAATACGGCTACAGTAGGTTTTGGCAATTATGGGCAACAATACTATAATACAAATGTAGGTGACGAAAAACTAGGTGTTATTGCCAGCTTAGAAAAATTCCCTAATAAGGTTGAAGGACTTGGCTATAGCAGTGTTAACTATACAAAACTCAAGGGAGAAATTCGTACCGATATTCAAGATGTAGAAAAAAACAATGTTGGTCTAAATTATAATGTTAATGATAAATTGAACTTTATGTATAATTATTATGAAACAAAAGCTGATTATTTGCGGTATGTTTCTACTGTTACCAGCACTACCTCCGGTGTTGAAGTGGGAGATCAGGTTAATGGTCGTGAGTATACAACTAAGCAACATGTGGCACAGGTTAATTACAACGATCATAATATTAAAGCTAGCGCATATTTTAATACGGGTACTGTTGAATCAGAAGGGCTCACTTATATTACTTCTAAAGGTGCGAAATCAACCAGCATATACAATACAAGAGAAAAAAATACTACTTATGGTGCTGATGTGCAAAAAAATTGGCAAGTGAATGATAAAGCCAAAGCGATTTTGGGGGTTACATATCAAAATGAAAATTACAAGAGTCTTTATGCAGCGTCCACAACTACTCCAAAGGATTATTCTAGAGATAATTGGGGCGTTTATAGTCAGTGGGAGCAAGCTTTTAATGATAAAAACACAGGAATAATTAGTATGCGTGAAACCTGGACTACAAAAGCTGATGGAGATAATAACTATAGTAATTTTAGCGCAGCAGGTCAATTTGTACACAAATTAGATGAAGAAAATAATATCTATGCTAGTGTTGGTCAGTCTTTCATAATGCCAACCTTTGCACAAATGTATGGCGCAAGTAGTTCAGCGATTCCTAATCCAGGTTTAAAACCTCAAACAGGTATAAATTATGAAATGGGCTGGAAGAAAATCGTAGGGAAACACAATTGGAAAGCAGCTATTTTCCATACAGTTATTGAAGATAATATTACAGCTAAGTGGAATTCAACAAGTTCTGAATATAAATACGTAAATGAAGATTTCAAAAATACAGGTATTGAGCTTTCTTGTGATATAAATACTAGCGGTCCCATGTCGTATAATTACGGCGTTACTTTTCAAAATCCTCAAGCTAAAAGCGAGAAAAAAGGCTATTGGGACCGTAAATTTGGACGCGTACAATTAACGGGCGGCATTACTTATAAAAAAGATAAATTGATGTCTTCTTTAACAGGATCTTATTTGGCAGCTAGAGTAGCAACACCGAGCTCTGCAGAATCATATGATATGAAGCCGTATTTATTGACTACATTAAATACGGTATATAGCCCTGATAAAAAATCGGATATTACTTTAACGATTGATAATGTACTTGACCGTTCAGATAACCTTAGTCATTCAGGTAGTATGTATCTTTCCACACCAATTAATTTCTTGTTAAGTTATACGTATAAATTCTAGTAATTAAATTAACAACTACACTCATAGTTTAACTATTAGTGTAGTTGTTAATTGTGATGTTAATTATTTAAAATCAGTAGAATTTAAAGCTAGTTAAAAACCATTTATAAGATAATCAGGGGGAAGATTAATCTGTTATTGAAATTTTAAAAGTTGATTTTAGTAATGAAAAGGGGTTGTACTAAAAATGCAAAGGAAAACAAAAATTAATTCTTTGATGATAATGACAATAGTGGGGATTGGATTGTTGGGCGGGACCGCATTAGCAGCAGAAAATGAAGTCGTTGAGTATGAACTTGATCCTATGATGGTTACGGCACAAAGGGTAGAAAAAAATGATTTAGACACACCTGCTGCGGTTGAAGTATTAACGAACAAGAAGCTGGTTGCTACTGGTGCTATAAATCTTCAAGAAGCACTTAAATTTGCTACGGGTATTTCTTATCAAGCACAGGGACCGAAAGGTATATCTCAAGGGACAATGAATAGCAAAATTGTTATTCGTGGCGTTGAAAAAGGTACTTTGGTACTGATTGATGGTGTACCGCTTAATCAAAGTGGTCGTTATAATCTTGATAATATTCCTATTGAAATGATTGAAAAAGTGGAAATAGTCCGCGGAGGTGGATCTGTACTTTATGGTTCCGAGGCGACTGGTGGTGTTATTAACATTATAACCAAAGGAAAACGTAAAAATACTGTTAGTACTAGCTGGGGCAATTACGGGCAACAAAGTCACACTGTTAATATGCAGGAAGGAAAATTGGGATTTGGCTATGCATATGATAAACTTGGCAAAGTTGATAATATTTCTGATCCAGCCGGTGGCAAACCTGTTGGCAATTTTTATAATATAATTCGCAGTGAACATAATAATTTTAATGCCCGCTATAATTTTAACGATGAGCTATATTTAACGCATACTTATAATAAAAGTAATGCACACTATGTTTATAAATATCAACCTCAAAACAACGCTGTAAATAAGAATGTTACTTATACAGTAAAAGAAAATATGACACAACTGCATTTTGATAATAAAGATGTTAAAGCCATATTATCTTATACTGAGCGCAAGCAAAATAATTATAGTAAAGCTAATAAAAAATCGGGCTCTACATATTATCCGGAGCTGGCAAGCATAGAAAATAAGGGGTATAACGATAAGACCGTTGCTTTAGATGTACAAAAAAACTGGAAACTCAATAAAAATTTGGCAATATTAGGGTTTAACTTACAAAAGGATGATTGTGAATATGACCAAAACAAGCTAACTCTGTCCTCTAATAAAACGACAATAACTAATAGAGATTTCAAACGTAACATGTATTCTGTTTATGGGCAATATAATTATGTGCTTAATACTGCCTCGAATTTAACTTTTAGTGCTCGCGAAACTTGGACAGCAGGCACAGAAGCCGAAGGATTCTCCGGACAAAATTACAACAAGTTTACTCCGGAAATTGCTTACTTATACAAAATAAATGAAGAAACTAGCGCCTATGCTAAAGCTGGACAGTCATTTATGATGCCAACATTTACGCAGATTTTTGGCTCTGGAAATATTATTGGAACAGGCGATTTAAAACCACAAGAAGGCAATCATTACGAAATTGGTTTAAAGAAAAACATTAATAATCATGCGTGGCGGCTAGCTTTATACAATTATAAGATTAAAAATAGTATTGAATCCAAATGGGGAAAAGAGGGCGTTTATTATACCAATGAGGATGTAAAAAATACTGGTATAGAGCTCTCTTGCCAAATTAAGATGGACGAACATTTAAATGGAAATTGGAGTGTTTCGTATAGCAACCCGCAAAAATATTCTACAACTACTGAATATGGTGACACTACTAGACCAAGGTGGCGGGATTATTACGGAAGGATCCAACTTACTGGGGGCTTAACTTATACAAAGGATAAGTGGAATGGGGCAGTAAATGCAACCTTCTTAGGAAAAAGAACAAGGGATGTGGACGCAGCAGATAGTATGAAACCATATTTATTTACAAGTTTAAGCGTTTCCTACAAGCCACAAAAAAACAGCCGCATTTATCTAAATGTAGATAATATATTAAATAGAAAAGATATAACAACTACTGCTACATCATCATTTTATAACTTAGGCCGCAATTTCATGGTAGGGTATGAATATAACTTCTAAAAATAAAACAAGAACTCATAAGTTGTGCTTATGAGTTCTTGTTTACTAAGGAGTGATTAAATGGTTTATAAAAAAGTTTTTTTATTTGTCTTAATAATGCTATTTGGTATTTGTACAGGTTGTAAAAATTACGACAGTAGAGCGGAAAGTATAAATAAAATAACTACTAAAAATAAACCACAGCGAATTATATCTTTAAATATAAGTAGTGATGAGATTTTACTTGATCTAGTTGATAAACATAGAATTATTGCTTTATCCACTAATTCTGCAGATGAACAAATATCTTCGGTTGTGCCAAAAGCAAAAGCTATTAAAGTTAAACTAGATTTAAGAACTAATGTAGAAAAAATTTATGCATTAAAACCCGATTAGGTTTGCGTACCTGAAGCTGGGCCGCCTGAAATTGCAACTTCATTACGTGAACTAGGTATTAATGTTTATGTTGTAAAAAGTGCGACAAATATTACTGATATAGAAGCTAAAATAAAGGGCATTGCTGCTGCCGTGGGTGAAGAGGAAAAAGGTCGAAAAATTATTAGTAAAATGAGAAGAGACTTAATGATAATAACTACTAAAACTCAAAATATAATCCATAAAAAAACGGTAGTAGCTTTTACGTACGGAGGAGCATATGGAGCTAAGGGTGGATTATTTGATAATATTTGCAATTATGCTGGGGTAATAAATGGGGCTGCACAGATAGGCCTTAAACGAGGAGAAAAACTATCTAAAGAAAGCATTGTTACTATTAACCCGGATATATTTTTATTGCCAACTTGGAGTCATAATCCTAAGAATGATGCTCAAAAGTTAAGGAAGGAAATTTTAACTGATGCTACTTATGGTAAATTAAAGGCTATTGAAAATAATAGGATATATTTTATGCCTGATAGATATAGAAGTTGTTCATCACAATATATTGCTAATGGCGTATATAAAATAGCACAAATTGCCTATCCGGATTTATTTACGGATTAATATGAAATGCTTTTTACTAGTGCATAAGAATAAAGGGACTTATTGCAGTTAAAAATAAGAAGGAAGTGATGAAAAATGAACCCTCAACAAAAAAATATAAGTAAGAATATTTTATTAACAATGTTAACAGCAAGTGTGCTATTAGGCAGAAGCTCTGTTGCTGCAGCTGAAAATAATTTGGAAGAATTTACCTTGGCGCAAATGGTTGTCACGGCAACGCGAACGATGAAGGACGCTCAAAAAGTACCGGCTAGTGTTACCGTTATAACAGCAGCCGAGATTAAAGAGAAAAACGTTATGACAGTTACTGATGCCTTAAAAAACAGTATGGGCGTTTTCGTTGACCGTCCCAAAGGTATTGCTGATGTTAGCGGTGGAATAAATATACGCGGGTTTAGCGATTCAGATATTTTGGTTTTGTATGATGGTATGCCAATGAATAATGCCTATGATGGGGGAGTGGTTTGGAACGCTATTCCTATTGATTCCATAGAACGCATAGAAATTGTCCGAGGAGCTGCTTCTTCATTATATGGTGGAAGAGCAGTGGGCGCCGTTATCAATATTATATCTAAAGAACCTAAAGGAGGAAAAGTTAAGGTAAGAGTAAATACTTTGTATGGAAGCAATGACACCTGGCGCCGAGGGCTAACCGTTAGTCAAAAACCTACCGATAAATTGTCATATTCTTTGGGGTATGAACATCGGTCAACAGGTGGGTTTCAAAATAAGGTAGCATCAACTACTGCAAGCGGTTTCAGTTCTGCTACAGGTACTATTGGTACAGGAGTTGTTGTGAGTGAAAAAACTAATGGTAATCCTCGCTACATTATTGGCAGTGTAGGCGACGGCGCAGGAAAAAGTGATACCTATAATACTAAGCTAAAATACGATTTTACTGAAAATAAAAATCTAACGTATGCATATACTCATGATACCTTTAAATATTGG
>JAQVYX010000060.1 GCA_029004715.1 Acidaminococcaceae bacterium
TTTCTAGGTTGTACCAAGGAATTGTGTAAAAAGTCAGCTGACGCCGGCTTTTATATTTTTTTCTGTTAAGTTTAGCTTTATTTTATAAAAGTTCCGGCTGCTGATATTTCTACGTCATTTTCTAGCAACGCGTTTTTGATTTTCTGAGCAAATAATAAAGCTTTTTCACCATCGCCGTGAATACAAAGTGTATCTGCTTTAACTGGAATAACCTTACCACTTAAAGTGGTCACTTTATGTTCCATAATCATGGATAGAACCTGTTTAATAGAGGAATTTTCATCTGTAATCATTGCTCCCGGTTTACTGCGCGGTGTTAGCGAACCGTCCTCTTGATAACTGCGGTCTGCAAAAACCTCAGAGGCACAGCGGAGGCCTATTTTATTAGCAGCCTTAATGCTTTCACTGCCTGCTAAAGCAAATAAAATTAAAGATTTATCCACATCGTAAATAGCTTGAGCAATAGCTTCAGCAAGTTTAGCATCTTTAGCCGCCATATTATACAAAGATCCATGAGGTTTAACGTGCTGCAGATGACTTCCGGCTGCCGTAGCAAAAGCTGCTAAAGCCCCAACCTGATAGACTATGATACTATAAGCATCATCAGGAGAAATATCCAATTTTCTGCGACCAAACCCAACCAAATCAGGCATGCCGGGATGCGCTCCTAAGACAGCACCACTGTCCAAGGCTAGGCGGACCGTTTTTCTCATTACGTTCGGATCCCCTGCATGAAAACCACAAGCAATGTTAGCTGACGTTAACAACGGCAATACTTTATCATCTTGCCCCATCTTCCAAGCGCCAAAACTTTCACCTAAATCTGAATTCATATCAATCCTAAACATTTTTAAGTCCTCCCTTTGTCATAATATTCTCACAATTAGCAAATAAAAAAATTCATAGTTAGTTTGTTAAATTATCTTTACAAACATACCCCTGTAAAATAAGTGAAGCACTACCTTCATTTGTCTTTATACTAACATACACAAGTTTTCAAGTAAAAACAAAAAAATAAATACCGAGATTCAAAATTTTTGAACCTCAGTATTTATGTAACCATTATTCATCTTTTCAACACATCTGTCCGGTTCTAAAAGACTTAGCTAGCGTCTGATAATCCGCTTGCTGCAACTTATATAAATCAATCGCAGTATCAGTATCTATTTCCACAAAACTTATGGTATCTCCCGGCATTGCCTGTGCCAGTTTATAAAGATTTGCCTGAATAACATACCCTATCTTAGCAAACCCTCTAGTTGTACCATGATCGGGCATAACAATAAACGGTTGTCCATGAGCAGGAATTTCCACTGCACCCCAACCAGTGGCGTCAGAAACCAATTCTCTTCCCTGCAATATCACTGCTGGTCCTTCCAATTCGCATGCCATACGATCAGCTATAGAAGAAACTTTATATGTGGAAGACAAAAACTTCTTTTGATTGGCCGCATTAAACAAATCTGCCTGTGGTCCCAAAATGACATTTAGTTTCCAGGCATGCCGATATTTAGGTACCCAAAACTCTGATAAATCAGTAGTTTGTAAATACACCTGGGCATCATTCCCTATTTCTAACATATCACCGGCCATTAAAATTCGCCCATCTAATCCTCCAATTCCTGCGGCTACATAAGTTGAACGACTACCCATAACTGGGGCAACTTCAATCCCACCCTGAACTGCCAGATAACTACGACGTCCGCTAACAGCCTTACCAAAAGCTAGTGTTCCTCCCGCCGGTACTATAAAAGATTGCCAATTATGTAACGACCTACCATTTAAGGTTGCCTGCATATCGGCTCCTGCAATAGCAGCCATTACAGAATAATCGAAGTGAAATACTCCGCCTTCATCTGTCATTTCTAGCATGGCTGCATATTTTTTGTTTCCAACTAGAAGATTTGCTACTTGTGCTGCATATGGATCAAGACAACCTGATATTGGCATTCCCCAGGTTTGATAGCCCCACCGTCCGCTATCTTGAATGGTTGTAAAATTTCCAGGACGAATAACCACTATCACAACTATACTTCCTCCTCTCTTATCTAAGGTTGATAATATCCGTTTTCAATCTTCCTTTTCAGCGTAAAATATTCTCCAATTTCAATAATTTCAAACTGTACATAATCTCCCGCCGTCAGTAAAAAAGGATTCGCTCTTTTTGCATCAAATATTTTCAATGGTGTACGTCCAATAATATTCCACTCTCCAGGAGACACTACAGTATAAATACCCGTCTGATTACCAGCGATACCTACTGAACCCGGCGGTATCGCCCGACGTGTTGAAGACTGTCTAGGCACACTAAATGGCAGATTACCCATATAAGGAAATCCTGGCGTAAACCCAGTCAAATATACTAAATGTAGTTTTGAAGTAAGAATATTCAACAATTCTTTTTTGGACAACCCCGTCATTCTCAACACACAATCCATATCAGGAGCTAAAACACCATCATAGCAAACCGGAACATGAAGTACTTTAGATAACGAAGATAAAAACGGCTCTAATTTTTCCAGCGCGTCCAAAACCAATCTGCACATCTCTTTCCTTGATAACTGCAACACATCATAATAAATCATTACTGAACAGTACGAAGGTACAATTTCGCGCACCGCCGTAATTTGCAATTTTTGCAAGCTATGAACGAATTCCTGCACTTGTTCATGGACACCAGGAGCTATTTTTTCGCCAAACACTACCACTAGCCCTCCATCACCTGCTGGTTGCAGTTTTGCTATGACTCCTACGTTTTGCATGAGCATCACCTTCCAATCCTTCAGGCATCCTTTCCCACAACAACTTCATAAATAATTTCATGGGCCGCGAAAGCCACTTATCCTTATGATGTACCATATAAGCATGCATATTCCAAGCCTTACCTTGCCAGGGCAAGATTTTAAGCAATCCATCCTTAACCTCTTTTTGAACAGCTGCTTGTGGTAGAAGCGCCAAGCCCAAACCACTGAGAGCAAAAGATTTAGCCGCTTGTAACTGGCCTATTTCCAAGATACGTAAAGGTTCAATTCCCTTTTTTTCCATCTCTTCCTCTAAGATAGAAGAATACCTGCTGTTTAGCTCTGTCACGATAATCGTTTGCCCAGTCAACAGCTTTTCGTCTACCGATTGCCCTTTAGCCAAGGCATGCTTCGGTGAAGCTGCCAGCACAATAGGCTCAGGCCACAAACTATGTACAGTTAAATCCCTGTCCGGTACTTTTTCTTCAAGATAAAAAGCCAAATCTAACAGATTTTTGCGCAACAAGCTTTGAAAGTAATTTCCGGTACCCAACCTGAGCCGTAGCTTAACGTGAGGATACAATAACGCATATTCTGTAAGTATCTGATTTAGATGAAAACTAACAATGGATTCGGACATACCTAAGGATAGTACCCCTGTTGGTTCCTCCTGCCTAGCCAGAACAGCATGAGTTTCATCATCTAGACGTACGATGCGATCCGCATAGCCATAGAGTCTTTCTCCTTCTGCTGTAAGCATCAACGCATGTCCCATCCGTTCAAATAAAGCTACTCCCATTTCTTTTTCCAAAAGCTGTATATGCGAAGTAACACTGGACTGAGTATATCCCAACTGACGTGCCGCTTCAGAAAAACTACACAACGTAACGACACTCATAAAAGTCCTTAGCTGACGGATTTCCATTGTTTTTCCTCCTTAAATCAGTTTCTTCACAAGACATGATAGAGCCTAAATACAATAACCGCTTCTGAAATATCTGTTTTTAACCACCATTATACTTTAACATTTATTGTAATTCACAGTTCCCCATAAAGTTGCTTATAATATCAAGCCATATAATAGCCCCACTACTGTAGGTTTAAAATAACAAACATTTATAGAATATATTCTAAAGCTAAGCTATTCAAGAAAATTTCCGTAGACGTTTTTTTAGTTACAATGAAGACGATACTAGTCTACTCTATAACTCTATTTCCATATAAGATATTTCTTTCCCCGTGTAGTCTGCCATCACAAAATGTTTTTCTCCATATTGGGTCTCGGGAGTCCACATAAAACTTTCTATAGGTAGATATTTGCGTAATTTTCGCCATGTAGAAAATTCATACTCCGGTAAATATTGATGAACAAGATCCAAATTACGCCAAAAATCCCTAATTGGTTCGCGTAATTCCTCAGTATGCCACTGTAGTTCTTCCGGTCGCCAATTCGGCTGCCCCACAAAAATATCAAAACGTAAAATTTCCTCTACAACAAGTACCAGGTCAACATGCTTTTCCTGTACAAACTTTAATAATAGCAAGGCCACATCTTTCACATTGTGCCCTAAAGGATATAAACCTTTTGCTTCCCACCATTTAGTCAAAGCCTCATAAAAAGCAAAAGCATCCTTCTTATAGCCATAAGCAATTAAATAATTTAAAGTGTGCACATATTTTCCTGTATTGTAAGTATGGTCAAAAACATCTTCCAATATTTTTAAAAAGCGTAATTCTTCGTAACTTAAATACTTTGTTTGTAAAATTTCATAGGGTGGCTGTGCCATATAAAGCATGGCATGTTCTGTTTTCTGCAGACCAATTAAAGCCCCTTTTAAAACCTTTAAGAATCCAAGTTGCAACATATTGGCTTGCAGATCATAAACATCATTAAAAGATTTTTTGAAGCTGGCTAAATCTTCATAAGGCAATCCAGCAATAAGATCTAAATGAACATGCATATTCCCACAATTTAAAATTTGCTTCACGTTATACGCCAATTTATCCCAATAGTCATGGCGGCCAATAGCAGCTAAAGTTTTAGTATTTGTTGTTTGCACTCCTATTTCTAGCTGAAACCTATCTTTAGGTACAGTTTTGAGAAATGCTAAAGCTTTTTCCGATAATAAATCTGCCTTTAATTCAAAATGAAAGGTTGTCTCTGTTCTGGCCTTTGCCAAATGTTCCATAATAGGAAGAAAGTAGCTTTCCTCTAAATTATAAGTGCGATCTACAAACTTCACTAAAGGCACTTTTGCCTCTATAAACTTATCTAAATCTGCAATTACAACTCCTATTGGTCGTTGTCTAACGTTATGTGAAATACCTGACAAACAATAAGAACAGCTAAAAGGGCACCCTCTTGTGCATTCATAATATGTTATCTTATGTTCAGCAACAACTTTTGCCAAATCTTCATAGGGAAAGGGTAATACTGACAAATCTTCAACTATGGTAGGTTGGCTTATATTTTGTACTTTACCAGCTAAGTCTCGATAAGCCACATATTTAGGAAGTTTTTTCCCCTTTTGCAAACTTTCTACTAGTTCTGCAAATACTTCTTCGCCTTCTCCCTGAATAATGTAGTCTACGTCCAAACATTCTTCAAAACTGTCTTTGGCTGTAAACGCTACTTCAGGACCACCTAATACTATTTTCACTTGTGGTAAAACTTGCCTAATTAGTCCTGCTAATTCAAGCACATAGTTTTTATTCCAAATATGCACATTAATGCCGATTAAGTCAGGACGGCAGCCTGTAATCTCCGACAAAGCTGCTAACATAGGCGTTTGAATAGTTTCCTCACAAAAATCAAGCTCTATTTTCTTGTTTTTACAATAGTTATAAATAGAATGCATGCCCAAAGCCGTATGTATATACTTGCTATTAATTGCAACTAAAAGTGTCTTCATAAAATTCTCCTCAATTTTTCCCAATAATATTATATGTTCATTATAACAGGATATGGACCAAAATAAAAAAAACCTTGATGTTATTTACACCACCAAGGTTTAATCAGAAAAACACCCTATTCAACCTATCAATTATATATCTTTTGACATTAAAAGAGCTTTGGCTTTGCGTTTTTGCAAGAAAATTATTGCTACCATAATAACGAATCCAAGAATATCGGTCTCTAGACCACTCTTAATTAAACAAAGCGCCCCAGTTGCCGCTACTATACGATAAATAGTATTCATCCGTGCATATACATAACCTTCAGTCGCTATGGCAATTAAAAACACGCCTAAACAAGCGGTCAAGGCTACCCAAGTGCCTTCTGCCAAAGTAGTATTAATGAGCATTAATTGGGGAGAATACACAAACATATAAGGCACAATAAAACCTGCAATAGAGAGCTTAACCGACTGTATGCCAGTTTTCATAGGATCACCACCAGACAATCCCGCTGCCGCAAATGCAGCCAAAGCCACCGGCGGTGTAATATTGGCAAACATGGCAAAATAAAATGAAAACATATGTGCTGCCGCTGGTTCAATACCAAGTTTAGATAACGCCGGAGCAGCAATAGTTGCAGTAATAATATAAGCAGGAATAGAGGGCAACCCCATACCTAAAATCATACAAGTAATCATAGTGAAAATTAAAGTGAACAATAGGCTTTGGTTACCAATGGCAATAATGGTATTAGCCATATTCAAACCAAATCCTGTTTTAGAAGAAACACCAATAATTATACCAACACAAGCACAGGCAATTGCCACTGAAACAGTCTGTTTAGCACCGTCAGCCAAAGCATCAACAACATCTTTGAATCCCATACGCGTAGAAGCTCTAAATTGTGAAACAAAAATTGTCACTATAATTGTTAAGAAAGCCGAGTTGATTACAGTTCTGCCTGAGAAGAAAAGCATATAAAGCAAGAAAAAAATGGGAAGAAATAAATGCCCCTTATCTTTAATTACTGCGCTTAAATGCGGTAATTTATCGCTTGGCAATCCCACTAAGCCATCTTTAGACGCTCTCAAATGAACTTGAATCATAATTCCTAAATAGTACAATAAGGCTGGTACTGCAGCCCAAACTACTATTTTAGAATATTGTACGCCCAACATTTCCGCCATAATAAAAGCAGCGGCCCCCATAATGGGTGGTAACAATTGTCCACCTACAGAAGCAGAAGATTCTACCGCCCCGGCGAACTCTTTAGAATATCCTGTCCTTTTCATTAAAGGAATAGTAAAGGCTCCTGTTGTTACGACATTAGCAATTGCCGAACCATTAATAGAGCCTAAAAAGCCTGAAGCAATAACAGAAACTTTGGCCGGTCCCCCCTTAGTTCCACCAGCTAATGACAATGCTAAGTCATTAAATAATTGACCCATGCCACATTTATTCATGACACAACCAAATAAAATAAACAGGAAAATATAACTTGCCGCTACATTAACAGAAGTACCGTAAATGCCCTCTGTATTAGCAAAAAAATGATTAGAAAGTGCTGTCCAATCATAGCCTCTATGAGCAAAAATACCAGGCAAATCCCGACCAAACAAACCGTAAGCTATAAAAATAGAACTCAGTGTAGGCAGAGCCCAACCCGTAACACGCCTTGATGCCTCTAAGACCAAAACAACCAATAAGGTTGCCATCCACATATCACTAGTACTTGCCCGTCCTGCTCTTTCTATAACACCCAAATAATCTGTCCAAATATAAACCGGCACCGCGCAAGTCAATATTACAAAAAGCCAATCATACCAAGCAACTTTTTTAAAATTACATTTAGAAGAAAAAGGATACATAATAAAGGCCATCGAAACCATCATTGCTACATGCAAGGAACGATGTTTTAAAGTAACCGGTGGTCCAAAAGCTGCTGCATAAAGATGATAACAAGAAACCAAAACTGCTAAGATATAAAAAAACTTGCGCATATTATCGCTAGTAAAGATACGTGTAGCGGATTCTTTATCAAGTTTCCTAACTATATCCTCTGATTTTTCTACGAGCTCGCGATCTCCCTCAAACTGAATAACATCGATATTTTCTTCGGAGGTTGACTGCTCTGAATTCTTATTTATTTTAGCCATTTTTTCAATCTCCTTTCGACAACAAGCCGTAGTCGAGTATGTTCAGGCAGCCTATCCCCCTTAGAAATTAGCTGTCCATTTAAAACAATTTTTCTTGTGGAAAAATGAGAATTAATCCAATCGAATTCTGGAAATACTTGCTCAATTTCCTCCATATATATCAATCCGTTTTCAATGCGGCATATCTTGCCTTTATTTTCCGGGATCCCTGCCCCGAAGGCAGGAAAGGTAATAGTATCCAGCACCAGAGTATTATCTTGGGCTATGTGATAATACTCGTTCCAAGGAATTTTTTCCCAGGAATGAATCCAGCCAAAGAAAAGCTTATCGCCTTCTTTGGCTGGCACTTCAACATAAATCTCACCGGATCGATAATTATAAATACGTAATACCGTCTGTGACTCCCAATAAAACCATAGACCTAATCCTATAAATAGGCAGGTCACAAACAGTAGAAGGCTTTTTCTCTTCATGTTCACCTTAAGATAACTTATTTAATCCCTTTGTCAGCATAAAATTTTGCAGCGCCCGGATGCAATTGCATTTTTGTTCCTTTGATGCCTCTCAACGCATTAGCCATAGTAATTTCCCGTTTCGCTGTGGCATGAGCCGCTCCTATAGTCGCTAAACCATCTTTAGAATAAATACCTGTTAATAAATCATACACTACATTATCAGGAAGACTTTTTGCTACCAGCATAACATTCATAACTGCTGCTGTTGTAGTATCTTTGTCTGTTCCATAAGTTTCTTTAGGAATTGTCCATTTTACATAGAAAGGATATTTAGCCATTAATTTTTTTAAGGCATCCCCTTCAACAGGAACAAATACGATTGTTTTAGTAGTTCCCAATTCTCTAATAGTAGCGTTGCCAAGCCCGGACGTAACAAATGCAGCATCACATTGCCCATTCTTCATTTGATCTATTGCTTCACCATAAGAAAGATAGTCAACTTTAGAATCCGCATAAGTCATCCCATTTGCTTCATACATCATACGTGCATTTAGTTCCACACCAGAATTTGGGGCACCGACCCCAACTTTTTTACCTTTTAAATCTGCAAACGTTTTTATACCTGAATCGGCAGTTGTAACTATTTGGCAAACATTAGGCCACAAGCCCATCATTACACGCAAATCAGTAGCCGGTTTTTTGCCTTCATAAGCGCCCGAAGCCTCTATTGCTTGAATAACGGCATCAGACATCGCAATCGCTAATTCACCTTGCCCTGTTAATATAGCATTAATGTTTTCTCCTGTTGCACCTGTTGCTGTAGCAGAAGTTTTATAACCCATAGACCCTATTAATTTTGAAAATGCTCCGCCAATTGGGAAATAAATACCACTAGTTGGACCAGTTAATACCGTAATAAATTGTTTACTACGATCCACCTTGCCTGCACCTGCTTTACTTTCAGTTTTAGCAGTATCTTTGCTTCCCCCACCACAGGCAGCAACCATAAAAGCCATGACCATTACCATCAAAATCGCCAAAATCTTTTTCATTTTTCATCCCCCTTTTTTTGCGGACATTGAGTATAAGCCTATAGCCTTTCGTTGCAAATACTATTAGTCCACGCCTCAAACATAATTATAACATTAAACGTGTCATATCGCACTAAGTTTTTGTCTTTTAAGAAAACTTTACATAATACATTTTTAAATGTTTTTGTTATATCCTGTTTTGTATTAAATATATGGACAAAGAATAATTAGTCTTTGGGGCACAAAAAAGCACAGAAAATGTCATATTAGTTTATGACAAGAAGGGACAGACCCCTACTGTCATAAAAAAGCAAAAG
>JAQVYX010000061.1 GCA_029004715.1 Acidaminococcaceae bacterium
TGCCGCACCACTTGCCTTATGCATTTCATAAAAGCTTTTGAGCTCGTGCCCTTCTAGCAAAGGCGTATCTCCGCACAAAATAAGTGCTGTTCCCACAAAATCCGGTAATAATTTTTCTGCTTGTAGCACAGCGTGTCCAGTGCCAAGTTGCTCTTCTTGTAAAGCAATCTTTGCCCTGTTACCAATAAACTCTACTACCTGTTCCGAACCGAAACCTACTACAACGATTTTTTCTCTTGCGCCTGAGTCCTCGGCCGCCTTTAAAACATGCTCTACCATAGGCTTACCACCTACTTTGTGTAGAACTTTAGGCATCTTAGATTTCATACGCGTACCTTTACCTGCTGCTAAAATAATCGCTATTAAATCTGACATTTGGTTTCCCCCTACTTTATTTCAATCCTATAACCTGCTCTGCGCAAAGTAGCCACTATAGACTCTACATGAGCTTGATTTTTAGTCTCTAAATCAATTTCCACCATAGTTTGACCTATTGGTAGATTACGTCCTGCCAATTCATGATGAATAAATACTATATTAGCTTTGTGTTCTTTAATGTGCGTAATAAATTTCAACAATTCTCCCGGACGATCAGTTAGCTGGGTTACTAGTTTCACTCTTCGTCCTGCTTTAACCAACCCATTTTCAATTAAGCGAGAAATTGTATTAACATCTATATTACCACCGGAAATAACAGCAGCTGTTTTGCCAACATTAGGAATATTACCATGCAAAATACCTGCCAAAGAAATTGCTCCTGCGCCTTCAGCTACAAGTTTTGCCCTTTCTATCATAAGCAAAATAGTTGCTGCAATATCTTCATCTTTCACAACTAAAATATCATCTACATATTTATTAATTAGTTCAAATGTTAAGCGACCCGGCTGCCTAACCGCAATACCATCAGCAATGGTAGATGCTTCCGGTGTGTCTACCCATTTATTAGCGTGCTTAGCCAAATATAACGCCGGCGCACCACTGGCTTGAACACCGTATACCTTTACTTGCGGTGCTATGGCTTTTACAGCTACAGCAATACCTGATAGTAAGCCTCCTCCCCCGGCCGGCACCACAATAGCCTGAATATCAGGACATTGTGCAAGAATTTCTAAACCGATAGTACCTTGCCCGGCAATAACCGCCGGATTATCATAAGGGTGCACAAAAGTAGCCCCTGTTCTTTCTTGAATTCTTACCGCTTCTGCGTAGGCTTCATCAAAGCCCGAACCAGTCAAAACAACTTCCGCACCATAATCACGCGTAGCCATTACCTTGGCCAATGGTGCTGCTTCCGGCATAACTATAGTTGATTTGATACCGGCAGCTGTTGCTCCTAATGCTACCCCTTGTGCATGATTACCCGCCGAAGCTGCAATTACGCCCTTTTTCTTTTGTTCAGGACTTAAGGTCATAATACAATTTGTAGCACCACGAACTTTAAAAGAACCCGTCCTTTGCAAATTTTCCAACTTTAAATAAACATCATGACCTGCTATTTTACTAAAAGTATGATTTAGTTCTAAAGGTGTTTTATGCACAACTGACGCTAACCTTTTAGCTGCAGCCTCTACATCTTTTATAGTTACACTATCTATTTCACTCACGCAAGTTCCTCCCTTATATTAAAACCGGACTAACATCTATTTTATGCATTTCTTCATTAACATCTTGCAACGTCAATAAAGAAAAATATTCTTCAACCATTTTTTTAGCCGGCTCTTTTGTGGCGATCAAAACTCCGGTACCAACAACAATAGCTCCGACTTCCGAAGTTATTTTCTGCATGCCTTTCGCAGTTCCGCCAGCTTTCATAAAATCGTCAATAATCAAAACCCTTGCCCCTGCAGGCAAAGCCTTTTTAGGCAGAGACATAAACTGAATTTTTTTTGTGGACCCGCTGACATAATTAATACTAACAGCCGGGCCCTCGGTAATTCGTGCTTCGCGGCGGGCCATAACCATAGGCACATTAAAAGCTCTGGCCACAAATAAAGCAAGTGGTATGCCCTTGGTTTCCACTGTCATAATGTAATCCGGTTTTAAATCTAACGAACGCTGCATAATAATTTCCCCTAGACGCATAGCAATGTAAGGAGTGAAAATTAAATCATTCATATAGATCATACACCCAGGTAAAATTCGCTCCGGGTCAGACATTTTATTAGCTAATTTTGTTAAAAATTTATAATCAGCATCCGCAGTGTGATATGGTATAAAGCGCACCCCGCCTGACGCACCGGCAACGGTCTCAATTACTCCTAAATCATATGCGGCCAAACCATTTCTTACCGCTTGAACATCTTCACTTAAAGTTGATTTCGCTACGGTAAATTTTTCGCAAAAAAATGCAAAAGGAAACAACTCATATGGGCTGTCAATTAGTTCCTTTGTTAACGCAACTACTCGTTCCAGTCTCTTAATTCTAGCCATCTATTTCCCTCTCCCCTTTTTCCACTTCTGCCAAAAACTTCTCCGCCAAACGCCAGTCAGCTAGTTTATCTACATCCATACCAATTGTCGCATAGTTAGTAATCACTGCCCTACCCTTAAACCCAAAAAGCTTGGACGCTCGTTTTTCCACTTGAGTCAACGTTAAAACACCGATAATATATTTAAAAATAAAAGACCACCCTAGCCATTTACATAAAGAAAAAATGTCTTTGCGTTTAGCAAAAACAGCCTCTACTTGCTCACGACATTGAGGAACTACCGTTGGATCTACCAAAAACATATTACCGCCGGTAAATTTTCCCTCTTTTATTTTGACATACGTTCTTTTTGCTGCAGGAAAAGCTTTTTCTACTGCAGCTCTTGGTATAACCGTATAACACACATCGGCATGTAAAACTTCTGCTTGTTCCACAAAATCAGCGACCGCTGCAGCTGTTAAGCAAGGAATGTCATCTGTAACAAAAATAACAGGATGCTTTGTTCCCAAATACCCTAAAGCCAATGTTACCGTAGCCATAAGCGTGTCACCAGCTTCAATTACTTCCACGTTTTTAGGCAAACTACAAGGAACAGCCATTTTAGGGCCCACAATTAATACTTTATCAACCTTACGACTTTGTAAAAGGGCCTCAGCAATATATAAAGCCATGGGCTTTCCTTTAAGAGGAGCCCATGCCCTATAAGGCGTACCGGCCACTTCTTTGAGCCAAGGGCTTTTGCCCCCTGCCAAAATGACAGCACTATACATTTATTAACCTCCGGACTTATTTGGTTTCACATTTTTCTTCAATCGCTCGCAATAAAGTACGCTCAGCATTTTCCATATGAATGCGTACTGCCCTTTGTGCCTTTTCAGAATCACGTTCTGCAATACTGTCCACTATTGCGCGATGTTCCTCCAATGTTTTGGCCAAGCGACCCGGATACATCATAGAACGTCCTCGCAAGCTGGTAATTTGTTCACGCAAGTTACTAATAATATTTACCAAACGCTCATTGCGGCTGGCCTGATATAAAATATCATGAAAATCAGTGTCAATTTTGACTATTTTTTCAATATTTCCTTCATCAATACATTGTCCAATTTCCACCAATAATCTTTGCATGGCTTCCAATTCTTCTTCATTAATACGTTCTGCAGCAAGTCCGGCTGCTAAAACATCCAAAGCCGTTCTAATTTCATATACTTCATTAATATCCTTAATAGAAATATCTGCCACATAAGTACCCCTGCGAGGAATCATAACAACCAAACCTTCTAGTTCTAACTTGCGAATTGCTTCTCTAACAGGAGTGCGGCTAACACCCATTTCTTCGGCTAACTGTATTTCCATAAGCCTTTCACCTGGATTAAACACACCGCTAATAATAGCCTGTCTAATATGCTCAGAAACTAAATCTCTAAGAGGCCTGTATGTGTCCAATTTAATTGGTGTTAAATGTTTATTCATGGGTTTTCACTCCTTTGTATAGTTCGCGCTACTGTTATTTGCATTTCCCTATTACCTTGCCATATGCTTGCTATTTTTTCAGCAGTATTTTTATCTGCGGTTACCCCAAAGACTGTGGGGCCACTACCACTCATAAGTGCCGCCAAAGCGCCTACTTTTAACATAGTATCTTTTATTTCACCAATTAATGGGTAGACCGGAATGGTAACAGACTCTAAAACATTACCTAGATTTTTTAAAACACTGGCACCATCTTGTATTTTGATGGCCTTTTCCAGATTATCAATAAGTGGTATTTGTTCCACTTCCTCACCAAGGTTTTTATATACCCAGCTGGTGGAAACTGCCATATTTTTCGGTTTGACAAGAACAAGCCACATTATCGGCATATCAGGCAGAGCTTTTAGTATTTCTCCCCGTCCTGTTGCTCTTGTCGTTCCTCCGGAGATACAAAAGGGAACATCTGAGCCAAGCTGTGCCGCAAAAGCTTCTAATTGTCTTACACTGAAACCTATTTTCCATAACTTATTTAGGCCACGTAAAACAGCTGCTCCATCAGAACTTCCTCCGGCTAAACCCGCGGCCACAAAAATTTGCTTTTTTATATGAATATGAACATTCGGCTTTCGGTTGACCAGCTTTCCCATAAGGTTCGCTGCTTTCCACGCTAAGTTGCTTTCATCACAAGCTAAATCAGCATCATCTGTCGTTAACAAAAAACTTTCTGCTTCTGTTAATTCCACCTCGTCCGCCAAAGAAATAGTTTGCATAATCATATCTACATCATGATAACCATCACATCTCTTGCCCAAGACATTAAGGCCTAAGTTTATTTTAGCATATGCTTTTTCTTCCATTTATAACTCCAATTGTTTTTTGTATACTTTACAAGTTACACTATATTTTATCCTGTATTAGCTAATGTAGCAAGAAAAAAACGAACATTTTTTCTCTTATTACCCTACAATTTACGCTTTTATATTTTTCTTGTATTTTAAACTCCCAAAACTTAGCAATAAGTGTTACAATAACGACAAAACATAATTATTAGTGGAGGAACCATGCAAAATACTATATACAAATACTTTATGATTACACTGGGCAGTGTTATTATGGGTGCGTCCATAAATGCTTTTTATGTGCAACACCACTTGCTAAGTGGTGGTATAACCGGCATTGCCGTTATTCTTTATTACCTTTTCTCTTTACCCATTGGTCTTACCAGCTTTTTATTGAATATCCCTCTTTTTTTCATTGCCTATCGGTACATGAACAAAGAATTTTTGATAAGTACTCTTTTTGGTACCTCGGTTTTTTCTCTAGCGTTAGATGCCTTGGCCTTTATGTCACAAACCACTTATGTCAAAGACCCTTTACTCTCTTGCGTAGCAGGCGGAGTGCTAACAGGCATTGGTGCTGCCATCGTCTATCGAGTAGGTGGCAGTACCGGTGGTACTGATATCTTAGGATTTATAGTAAATAAATATTATAGTCTAAGCATAAGCACTACTGGTTTCATTATTAATGTAATTCTTATGATTTTTGGAGCCTTTTTATTCGGCTTAGAACCAGCTCTCTATAGTTTAGTACTATTCTTCATTACCTTTAAAACGGCTAATCTTTTTACTGATGGGTTTGACTACAAGAAAAATTTTATGATTATAAGCGAACATTACGAAGAAATTTCCGACGCCATAATTAAAGTTGTTGGTAGGGGTGTAACTTATTTACATGCTGAAGGAGCCTACACCCATAGAGAACGTCAGGTTGTTTTTGTGGTGGTTAAGCTAAGACAGGTTGCACAAATAAAAAATATCATTAAAAACATTGATCCTAATGCCTTTGTTATTATTCATGATGCTACAGATGTACTGGGACGGGGATTCACGCAAAAAAATACCGTACCAAATAAAAAATTATAAATATTAACTCATTTATTTTTTTAATAAATGTTGTTTTTCTTGTAATGAAGGGCTACAGATTACTGTAGCCCTTGTTCTTATGTTTTGAGGGACTTTATTAGTCCCTGTTGGACAAATATGTCTTACAGTGCTATAATTGCCTTGTAAGCTAATAAGGAGGTACAGAAGCTATGACACTACAAAAAATAATTAATGCTCTTATTAACACTCACTTCTACATGGTGCACTAATATGAACCCAAAAACAAACCCTAAAGAAAAGTAAAAGGCTTAAATTTCTTAAAACAGAAATTTAAGCCTTTTACTTTTTATTTAAATGTATTAGCCAAGCGGCCAAATTCTTCTTGTGACAAAGTTTCACCTCTGCGTTTACCATCTATGTTAGCACGTTCAAGCCAAGCAGTTACCGCCTCACCACTAATGCCGATATTCTTCAAAGCATTGGTTAACATTTTTCGTCTTACAGAAAAAGCCGCCTTAACTACACTAAAAAATACTTCTTCATCTACATCCACCGGTGGTTTAGTTCTAGTTTTACAAACAACTACTGCTGACTCCACGTTAGGCGAAGGTATAAACGCATTTGCCGGCACCGTAAAAACTAATGTTGGCTCCGTATAATACTGCATGGCCACAGATAATGCTCCATAGGTTTTACCACCAGGAACTGCGGTCATCCGTTCAGCTACCTCTTTTTGCACCATAACTACCAAGCGTTCAATCGGTAGTTTTTGTTCCAAAAGAGAAAAGATAATCGGTGTTGTAATGTAATAAGGAAGGTTAGCAACGACTTTAAATGATTTTTCTCCCAAAGCTTGCTTAATATCCAACTGCAAAATATCTTGATTAATAATTTCTACATTTTCATACCCATGCAAAGTCTTGTCCAAAATCGGTAATAGCCCGCGATCAATTTCCACAGCAACAACTTTGGCCCCAGTCTCAGCTAATGCCTGAGTTAAGGTTCCAATCCCCGGACCTACTTCTAAAACAGTATCTTCAGGCGTAAGTTCCGCGGCTTCGGCAATATTATTAACTATTTCTTCATCTACTAAAAAATTCTGCCCTAATTTTTTCTTAGTACGCAACTTAAAAGAGCGCATGATATGCAAAGTAACTTCTTTATTGGCAATAATAGGTTTTTCCATATTAATCCTCAATCTCTGACATTACTCGCATAAATTCTTCTCTAGTAACGCCATAGTTATTTAATCTCAGCAAAAATTGTTTAGCATTGCCATAGCCTATTCCCAGCTTAGCCCCTACTTTTGCGCGCCGTTGAGCCGCGCAATCATTACCACTAAGTCTTTGTGAAAACAAGTCCCCATTGGAAAACTCCGTCCGTGGCTCCAGTTCATGAAACCGCACCTTAGATAAAGCCCTTTTAATGGCCTCAGGTGATGCCTGCTCAATACCCACGTCATTATGGTTTGTGGCTTCCATCTTGGGTACAAAAGCTTGTCCCGCATTAGGAAATTTTTTCGTTAAGTATTTTCTTATGCGTTCCCCAGCTCCATCAGGATCTGTAAGAATTATTATACCGCGTTTAATATATGCCGCCTTAATTTTATCCAAAGTATAAGGAGCAAGTGTAAAGCCACCTGTTTCGATAGTTTCAGCAACGATTGCTTTTTTTATTGCCACCGTATCCATTTTACCTTCTACAACAAGCACTTCTTTTAACACTAATTACACTCCTTCGCTTTATTCCAAAATATACATACTAACAGTTCTACGTCCCCATTCAATAGCATCAGGGTAGCGTTCCATATATAAATCTATTCTATTTCCTTGTATGTCGCCGCCAGTGTCTCCTGCCATAGCAAAACCATAGCCTGGAATATATACGCGCGTGCCATAAGGAATCTCTGTAGGATCCACGGCAATAATACCTTTATGAGGAACAATGCCAATAGAAGTTACTCCATCACCATTACCTTCAGCCACGGTATATGCAGTTGCTTCCATTTGTCTTACTTGACTATAGCGAACATAGCCTCTAGATGTTTCCAACATATTAACGCCTGTACCCACTGCCACAACTTCTTGTTCTGCAGGAGTAATAATTTCTTCACTTACTTCTCGCGCGATCTCACGCTGACCAACCTTTTCTAATCCCACGGTAACTTTTTTCTCGCCATTTTTGCCCGGCGATATTACTTCTCGCCTGCCACGAGGAAGATTATCACTATTTTGTAATTTCACCTCATAGGGCAACGTTTTGATTTCCGTAGTCATTTTGGCTCCTGCGGCAATAACATTAATTGTCATCTCTGGTTTGGGCTTTGTATCCAAAGCCGGATATACTTTACAATTTTTGTAATTGACACCAACGGCGTCCAAAACTTCTTTTACTGTTCCTCTTCCTATAGAATATTCGGTTGTCTTTCCTGATTTCCATACCTTTATGGGCATGGCTCTTATTACTTCAACTGTCGCACCATCTTCAAATTTCTTTGAATTTGTTATTGTGTAACCGTCAGCTTCGCTTAATACCACGCCTGCATCTGACAATGCTCCTTCAACTGTAAGAGCTCTGACTTTAAGTTTCGTGGTAACGCCATCTGCCATTATGACAATATTTTTGGGTGCAGCTACAAACCCCAAAAAACAAAACATGATAATTGACAAAAGCGTAACAACCAAAATTTTATAGGAAGGTTTAAAATTATTTTCAAATTGCATTTGTTTACCTCCTTAAAATTCTTGGCTATTTTAACACTTAAAAAAAGTTTCTGTCAAACCCTTTTTAGCACCAGCTCCTAAAAGTATACAAAAAGGCATACGTTTTCGTATAAAACGCATGCCTTTTGTATACTTATTTTATCTTAAAAAAGAGTTTTTTTAGGTTTAACGTTGAAACCTCCATCAGTCGCCTAGCCCCGACACCTCGTACTCTAGCCGCATTTTCTGCCACCAGTTCCGTATAAGTTGGATTATTTCTTTTTCCTCGCAAGGGCATTGGTGTAAGATAGGGTGAGTCTGTTTCAAAAAGTATTCTATCTTCCGGAACATAGTTTAATACTTCCCGAACTTTTTTCGCATTAGTAAAAGTTGAGCTTCCACCAAAACCAAAATACCATCCCATCTTTACAAGTTCTTTCGCCATTTCCACCGAACCGGAATAACAGTGAAAAACTCCGTTTACACCCTGCACTTCATTTTTTAAAATATCTAGAATATCTCCATGAGCTTCCCGATCATGCAAAATAACAGGTAATCCTGTTTCTTTGGCAATGTTAAGTTGCTCGATAAAACGCTGACGCTGCAATGGGTGCGGTGCATTATCATCATTATAATAGTCAAGCCCTATTTCACCTATAGCCACTACTTTATCATTATTAGCCCATTGTTTGAGCAAAGTTAAATCTTCGTCTACCATGCGGGCTATCTCTTCCGGATGCCAACCCACAGCGGCATAGACAAACTTATATTTAGCAGCGAATTCCATAGCCTTAAGCGAACTTTCCCGGTCACAGCCGGGATTAATCATCCCTGCTAAGTTTTGCTCAATTTCTTCAAAGACTTGTGCCCTGTCCTCATCAAAATGCTCACAATCCATATGCGCGTGAGAATCAAAAAGTGGTAATCTCGCCATTTTATTTCACCTTACTGCCTGAAGCAATCCCCGGTACTTCTGCTAACACTAAATTTCCCGTACCATCTGAGGCTGCCAAAAGCATACCGCGAGACTCAATACCTCTTA
>JAQVYX010000062.1 GCA_029004715.1 Acidaminococcaceae bacterium
ATTCATGCGCAATGCTTCACTAAAACTTGCGGCACCAACAGGCATAGCCATAAATTCTTGAATATCTACATTATTGTCGGCATGTGCACCACCATTTAGAATATTCATCATAGGCACAGGCATTTCTTTAGCATTTATACCACCCAAATATTGATATAAAGACATGTCCAAAGATTCTGCCGCAGCCTTAGCTACCGCCATGGAAACTCCTAAAATAGCATTAGCGCCTAATTTACCTTTATTAGTCGTTCCGTCAAGACGGACAAGCATTTCGTCAATCTCTACTTGGCGTACAGGGTCTAAACCAATAAGAGCTTCAGCAATTACATCGTTAACGTTATCAATAGCTTTAATTACACCTTTGCCCATATAACGATTTTTATCGCCGTCGCGTAATTCCACTGCCTCATGTACACCTGTAGATGCTCCTGAGGGAACAGCTGCTCTACCTTTGCTACCATCATCTAAAAGAACGTCAACTTCTAAGGTAGGATTACCACGTGAATCCAAAATCTCTCTTGCGTATACTGCCTCAATTACTGCCATCTTATACACCTCTTCATGATTTGTTATTTAAAAGACTTTTGCCTGTCATCTCTGCCGGTTTAGGTACCTGCAATAATTCTAATAATGTAGGCGCTACATCTGCCAACTTTCCTTCGTGCAATGTTCGGTGCATAGTATCGCCAAATAGTAAAAATGGAACCTTATTAGTAGTATGCGCGGTGTAGGGAGTATGCGTTTTCTCATTTTCCATACATTCACAATTACCATGATCTGCGGTAATACACACCTTACCTTGAAGCTTGCCCATTTTATCTATTATTTTGCCCACACATTCATCTACTACTTCGACAGCCTTGATAGCCGCACTTAGAATCCCCGTATGTCCAACCATATCAGGATTGGCAAAATTTAAAATTATCAAATCGTACTTATCTGTATCTAAAAGCTCCAATAATTTTTGAGTAATTAAGTAAGCACTCATTTCCGGTTGCAAATCATAGGTAGCCACCTTAGGTGAAGGAATTAATTCTCGGTCTTCATTTACGTTTGCTACTTCGTTGCCTCCATTAAAGAAGAAAGTAACATGTGCATACTTTTCTGTTTCGGCAATGCGCAATTGATACAAACCTGCTTTTGCCACAACTTCTCCTAAAGTATTAACTAATGCCTCAGGAGGAAAAGCCACCTTTGCCTTTATAGTAACATCGTACTGTGCCATACAGACAAAACCAACAGGGTAGGCAGTAGCCGCTCTGCTAAAATGGTTGAAATCCTCATCTACAAAAGCTCTAGTTATTTCCCTTGCCCTATCCGGTCTAAAGTTGAAAAATATCATACCATCATCAGCTTTAACACATGAAGTCTTATCATTCCCAACAATAAAAGGAACTACAAACTCGTCGTTTATGCCCTTTGCATAAGAAGCTGCTATCCCTTCTGCTGCTGAGGATGCCTTATCTCCTTCGTGCAAAGTCATCGCGTCATAAGTTTTTTCCACTCTCTGCCAGCGATTATCTCTATCCATAGCATAGTAGCGTCCTGATACAGTAGCAATTTCTCCTACACCTATTTTTTTTATTTCTGTTTCTAATTCCTCTATATAACCTAAAGCACTTTGTGGCGGGGTATCTCGGCCATCTAAAAAAGCATGAATATATACTTTGGTTAAATCAAGTTTCATAGCCATAGTCAAAAGCCCATACAAATGCTTTTGATGGCTATGAACTCCACCGTCAGAAACTAGGCCCATAATATGCAGTGCGGCATTACGCTCTTTTACAGCTCTCATAAGTCCTTGCAAAACTGCATTATGAAAAAATTCACCAGTCTCAATAGCATGGGATATTCTTGTCAAATCCTGATGAACAATGCGTCCTGCGCCTATATTCAAATGCCCTACTTCCGAATTTCCCATTTGACCTTCAGGCAAACCAACAGTTCCCCCTGAGCAAGCAAGCTCTGTATGCGGGCATTGTTTAAACAATGCTGTCAAATTAGGCGTATTCGCTTTAGTTGCAGCGTTAGTTGGAGAATCTTTAGCGATTCCCCAGCCGTCTAAAATCATGAGCATTACCGGTTTTTTAGCCATTTTATCTCCTTAAAAATTCCTTACTATAGCCGCAAAGCTTGCAGCCTCAAGGCTAGCTCCTCCAACTAAAACTCCATCTATACCACTAATATGAAAATCATTTACATTGTCAGCTTTGACGCTACCACCATAAAGTATTCTTACTTTAGCTGATGTTTTTTCGCCAAAAAGCTTTCTCAGTTTATCTCGAATTCCATTACAAACCTCAGACGCATCTGCTGCAGTTGCTGTCTTTCCCGTGCCAATAGCCCACAATGGTTCATAAGCAATAACTAGACTTTCCACCTCTTCAACTGCAATATCTTTTAAAGCTGTTGTTATCTGGCGGCCAATTTTACCTATTGTCTTGCCTTCCTCGCGTTCTTGGGCATTTTCTCCCACACATAATACAGGGATCAAATCATTGTGATACGCAGCTTTAATTTTCTTGGCCACTATCACATCTTTTTCGCCAAATAATGTTCGGCGCTCAGAATGCCCTACTATAACATATTGGCAACCAATATCTGCCAACATAGGTCCAGAAATTTCTCCTGTAAATGCACCTTGTTCTTCCCAATGCAAATTTTGCGCACCATAGCCAACTTCCTTGCCATCAATGGCATCCGCTACTGTTTCCAATGCGATAAATGGAGGGAAAATCACAACTTCAGAAGCTGAACCAAAAGTTTCTTCTACAATATCTTCTGCTAACTCCACTGATTCCGTAACGTTTTTATGCATTTTCCAATTACCGGCAATAAAAGGACGACGTAAAGGATCTAATGCTGCAACGCCCGGCAAAACTTTTCCCTCCAAATATTCTAAGGAGGCACCTCCGCCTGTAGAAATATGCTTTATTTTTTTAGCTAGTTTTAGTTTTTCAATAGCAGCCACAGAATCACCGCCACCGACAATAGTAATTCCTTTAGACATGCCCAGAGCTTGCGCAACAGCTTCCGTTCCCTGGCAAAATGCATCCATTTCAAAAACACCCATGGGTCCATTCCATACAATTGTCTTCATTGGTTCTAAAGCCTTCACATAAAGCTCGGCTGTTTTAGGACCAATATCCAAGGCCATATAGTCTTGATTTAGCTCACCAATAGCTTGTACTTCATGTTTTGCCTCAGCCGAAAAAGAGTCGGCCATAACCAAATCCACCGGTAAATACATTTTAACTTTATTTTTATCGGCTTTTTTTAGCAGTTCTCTAGCCAAAGGCAACTTATCTTGCTCAACCAAAGAATTTCCTACCTCAAAGCCTTCTGCAGCTAGAAAAGTATTGGCCATACCACCGCCAATTAAAATGACATCCGCTTTGTCTAAAAGACTATCAATAACACCAATCTTATCCGATACTTTTGCACCACCAATAATGGCGGCAAAAGGCCTTGCGGGATTGGTTACAGCTTTGCCTAAATAACGCAGCTCTTTCTCTAAAAGAAACCCTGCTACAGAAGGTAAAAAATGTGTCACTCCCTCAACTGAGGCATGTGCCCTATGAGAAACACCAAACCCATCATTGACATAAATATCGGCCACTGAGGCCAGTTGCTCGGCAAAAGCCATATTATTTTCTTCTTCTTCCTTATGGAAACGTAAGTTTTCCATAAGTAAAACATCGCCTGTCTCCATTTGTCCTACAGCATCTTGCACTTGTACCCCGATACAATCGTCAATAAACTGCACATTTTTGTTTAATAACATTGACAAATGTGCAGCCACCGGTGCTAAAGAATACTTTGCCATAACCTCACCCTTAGGGCGCCCTAAATGCGCCATAAGGATAACGATAGCCTGATTTTTCAACAAATATTTAATCGTTTCCAACGATGCTTTGATGCGAGTATCATCAGTTATTTTGCCTTCAGCATCCATTGGTACGTTAAAGTCCACGCGTACCAATACTTTTTTATTTTTTACATCCAAATCTCTAATCGTTTTTTTATCCATGAAAGGAAAACTCCCTTGTGACTATTAAAGTCCTTTTTTAGCAATATAAAGAGCTAAGTCAACCACACGGTTAGAATAACCCCATTCATTGTCATACCAAGAAACCACTTTGGCCATTCTAGGTCCAACCATCATAGTAGAAAGACCATCTACAATGGAACTTAAAGGACAACCATTGTAATCACGAGAAACCAAAGGCAGTTCGTTATACCCCATAATACCTTTTAGTTCGCCTTCAGAAGCCTTCTTCAAGGCGGCATTAATTTCAGCCACAGTAGTATCTTTGCTTAAGGTTACTGTCAAATCAGTAATAGAAACATTGGCAGTAGGAACGCGCATGGCAAAGCCATTTAATTTCCCCTTTACTTCCGGCAATACCAACGCTACAGCCTTAGCTGCACCTGTAGTAGTAGGAATAATCGATAATGCTGCAGCACGAGCTCTACGTAAATCAGAGTGTGGTAAATCAAGAATTTTTTGGTCATTAGTATAAGAATGAACTGTAGTCATAAGGCCACTTTCAATACCAAAGTTTTCTAACAAAACTTTAGTAAATGGCGCTAAGCAATTAGTTGTACAAGATGCATTAGAAATAATATTATGTTTTGCAGCATCATATTTATCTTCATTAACGCCCATTACTATAGTAATGTCTTCACCCTTGGCAGGCGCTGAAATAATAACCTTTTTGGCACCAGCGGCAATATGAGCTTTTGCTTTTTCTCCTTCAGTAAAACGCCCTGTGGATTCAACTACAACTTCTACTCCCATTTCTCCCCAAGGTAATTTGCTAGGATCAGTTTGAGCAATAACTTTAACTTTCTTTCCATTAACAACGATGCAATCACCATCAACGGAAACTTCCGCATCAAAAATGCCGTGTACAGAGTCATATTTTAATAAATGTGCCAAGGTTGCCGCATCAGTCAAGTCATTTACAGCAACAACATCAAATTCCGGTTTACTCATAGCAACTCTAAACACATTACGCCCTATTCTTCCAAAACCATTAATACCAATTTTTGTCATGATAATTCCTCCTAATATTTTGTTTTATTTTATCTTTGTCTTTCCTGTCTTCGCTTTTAAAGAAGTTTAACCATATCTCTGGCAGCTGCTTCATCCGTCACCAAAATATCTTGATGTGAAGCCCTAATTACTGCTAAAATAGCCTTTGCTTTGGACTTGCCGCCAGCCAAACCAATTACCTTATTAATACGCTTTAAATCATTCATCATAAGTCCTGCATTATTAGTTACATATACAACTTTGCCATTAATATCACAATACTGACCAATTGCTTCGCCAACTGCTCCCTGAGAGTTTAACTCTTTCATAGCACCTGCTTCCAAACCCCTGCGTTCTGCCATTATCTTAGCCTGCCCCATTCCATGTACTAGAATGTCAGCACTTTTAATAATTTCTACAACAGCTTTTACACCTGGATCTTCTGCTAAAATACTATTAAGAATCTCCCCACTAACACTATCTGGAACATATAACTGGCGATAACGGGCCTTAAGCCTTCCAGCCAAAACGGTAGCAATAGTATTAGCCTGATTTTCTACTTTGTCACCTAGCCCACCACGAGCCGGTACCACTATAGTATTCGGTTGATTACCTCTAACATTTTCTGCCATCGCGGCCAAAGTTGTGCCACCACTAACGGCAACTATATGCTGGGTTTTACCATCTTCCAATAATTGTAACAAAATACGAGCTGCTGCACGGCCAATTTCGCGTTTAACGACCTCTTCTTTATCACAATCACCCGGAATAATAACTACACGACCAATATGAAGATTTTCCACCAGCAACTTTTCCAGAGTAGATAAGTCTTGCAATTTACGCACGTAATCAGACAAATCCCGTAAAAGATCGCTGCCCTCGTCCGTCACTGCCATCCCCAAGGAAGAAAAACTTAAAAGTCCAGATGTTTTTAAAAAATCTACCTGAGCTCTTAATACCCTTTCACTTAAACCCAATTCTCCAGCTAGAGCCCTGCGTCCAATAGGAGCATCGTGACTTACTTGTCGTAAAATGCGATATCTTTCTACTAAAAGATCACTGAGTTCTGGTACTATCTTCTTTTGAAGATTAATAATATTATCCATATAACTCCTCGTAGCCCCTTATTGTCCCTGCCGGAACTTTTTTTGTCCCGCCAGCTTTCAAAAAAATGTTCACTTACCGGAACGTCTTCATTATAACATCTTATATAAAAAAAAAGAAGGCTTTTGCCATCTTTTTTTTATATTATGCTCGATAATTAACTTTCTCCGGGTACATATCATGCATGTGTAACCTTTCTTTTGCCACTAACGCCCATTCTGTACCCATTTTGCCATAATTACAATAAGGATCAATACATATACCACCGCGTGGTGTAAACTTACCCCATACCTCAATATACTTTGGGTTCATAAGCTTAATTAAATCTTCCAAAATTATATTGACACAATCTTCATGAAAATCTCCATGATTTCTAAAGCTAAACAAATATAACTTCAAAGATTTGCTCTCAACTAATTTTTCATCGGGAACATAAGAAATATAAACAGTAGCAAAATCCGGTTGTCCTGTCATAGGGCAAAGACTAGTAAACTCAGGACAATCAAATTTCACAAAATAATCTCTCTGTGGATGTTTGTTTATAAATGATTCCAAAACACTTGGGTCATAATCATTTGGGTATTTTGTTTTTTGACTTCCCAATAAAGTAACTCCGTCAAGCTCTTTTTTATTTCTTCCGCCCATAAAATGTTTTCTCCTTCATAAAAATTATATTAGTTTTTTTCCTTTTAAAAATTCAGTTACAATGATATTTTTTCATTTGTTTGAAGCCATTACTTCTCTTTCGCTATGCGAAGATTTTGCCATTCTCTTTTCAACAGCAGTAACCAGTACACCACCTACAACGCCTGGCACAATTTGTCCAATAAGCAAGGATGATGCCAACACCAAATAGGGAATATTTAATAAAATTGACAACCAAATAGGTACTATTAATCCTGGAATCAAAACAATGAATAAGGTAATAAAAATATTAGGGAAATTGTGTTTTTTTGCTAGTGCTATAGCGCTGCAAGTTGTAAAACCAACAAAAGTACCGCCAATCATATCAAGAGGTCCCAACCCTCCCATGAAAGTATTACTTATTAGGTTAGCCAACCCCAATGGTATGCTCAAAAAGGGAAAAATAGCGCTTAGTCCATACAAAGCAGTAGCAATGCGAATTTGATATTGTCCAAAAGCAAAGCTTTGCGTATAAATCATTATAACTACATACAAAGCAATACACAAGGCAGAAATTGTAAGTTTTCTAGTTTTAGATAATTGAATATAAAACATGATAAGCTCCTTTGAATTAGGCAACAAAAAAGGAAGGCAAAATAATGCCCTCCATCCAAGTCAATACAATAGCACTGTTTAGTGCTGCCCTAGTTTTATTTTTAGACAGGATGGTTACGAACTGTCCGTTATTAAATTGATACTTATTATACAACATCTAGTGGTTAAAAGCAAGTGATAATAGGCTTTCCAACCATTTTGTTTATGTAAAATAATATAGGTCTAAAATATTAAATTGCTTTGAGAAATTTTCCTAAGTCTGTCATTCAGTAGAAACCTCTGAAAATTTTCACTAATATACCTAATTGTAGACTTCCGTTAACTTTTGCTGAATAACCACTGCCAGTTTATTAATAAATTTTTCCTGTTGTAGATAGAGTCGTTCCGCTTCTGCTAAAGATACCTGTTGAAAATGAAGGCTCGTTTTAGGTTTCCGCTGCGCTAGACGCGGCAAATCTGCACAAACCACTTGAGCAATCTTGGGATATCCACCGGCAGTTTGACGATCAGCCAAAAGAATAATAGGATTACCATCTGCCGGTACTTGAATTGATCCAAAAGTTACCGGTTCAGAAACTAATTCTCGCTTTTCCTTATACTGCAGTGCTTCTCCTTCCAAACGATAGCCCATGCGATCAGACTGTAATGCAATACTATAAGGTTCATTTAAGAAGTTATTAATACTTTCTTCAGTAAACCAAGCATACTGTTGCCCCCTGGTTATGCGAATAACATTATCGTCAAAGATAAACGTTCCTGGCGCATACCAAGGTACAGTAGCAAAAGCAGCATTAGCTCCATATTTTCGCATAATTTGTTGTACAAATAGTTGCATAGTAGGAGCAGGAGTACCTACTTTTAGCACATCTCCTGCAGCCAACGCACGTCCGTCAAACCCGCCGATTTTAGCACGTAAATAAGTACTTTTACTGCCCATTATTATAGGCACATCAAAGCCTCCCGCCACTGCAAAATAACCGCGACATCCTTGTTTAGCAAACCCACACATAAGCAAACAATCTCGTGTGACACATACAGGACGAAAGCTAGGTACAGGCTGCCCGTCTATAGTCGCTCCCAAGTCAGCACCAGTTAATGCAAATATTATTCCAGCTGGAAGCTGCATTGTAGAACCTAACATCGTCATCTCTAAAGCAGCTTCTGCTTGTTTGTTTCCCACTAATATATTTGCTAGCCTAGAAGAAAAACTGTCCATCGCACCGTTGACTAAAACTCCATATTTTTGATAACCAATACGTCCTAAATCTTGTAAGGTAGACATAAGGCCACTTTTTTTAACTAAAATATTCATTTTGCCACGCTTCCTTCCTGCGCCGCAATCCTTTTAAACTCTCCCGGTGTTATTGCATAAAATTCGAGCCTATCGCCAGCTTGAAGCACACTCGGATGTTCTAAATCATTTAGCCTAAACAACTCTAACGGTGTACGACCAATTAATTGCCAACCACCTGGAGTTTCCAAGGGATAAGCACCTGTTTGAGAGCCTGCTATGCCTACCGACCCCTTAGGAATTGCTAGCCTTGGAGTCTCACGACGTGGAGTAGCAATATCTTCCGGCAATCCTCCTACATATGGAAACCCTGGTGCAAACCCAATCATATATACAAGATAATCACCACTAATATGTTTATCAATAACCTCTTGCTGTGTAAGCTTATGGTATTTTGCCACATATTCTAAGTCGGGTCCATACTCTCCACCGTAGCATACCGGTACTCGCACTCTAGGAGCAACATCAGCTTCCGACAGCTTAATTTTTTTCAATAGTGTTTTTATGTAATTTTCGACCACTTGATACGAATGTGACAATTCCGGATTTGCTTTTTCTATTTTTTCCCTGATGAGAATTAGCGGCTCAAAAAAAACTGCCACCCCAGTATAACTAACTTCAAGTTCTTTTAGCCCGGGGAAGGGATTCTTTTCCAATTCTGCAGCTAGTGCCCGGGCACAAAGACATAACTGCGGATCAATTCTATCACCAAAGCTGACCTGTATTGCCGCCTCTCCTAGGGGTTGCATTTTAGCTTCCATAAATATTTTCATTACGTTATTCACAATATCACCATCCACTTTTTAGTTAGCTGAGTGGAACTTTTTTTGACCTTTCACTCAACTAAACTCGCTAAGACCT
>JAQVYX010000063.1 GCA_029004715.1 Acidaminococcaceae bacterium
TTCTATGACTATCGAAAAGAGGATAAAGTTTGGTTTTAGCAAATACTCCCAAAGTCCATTCTCGCTTACCAACAACTATCGTTCCACGTTGCAAAGCTCTAACCACCATGGGTTCTTCGACTCTCCGAATACTACGCCCAACCATTCCCGGAGAATGCTCAACAAATTTCGTCAAAGGTTGAGCTTGCGCATAAACTAAAATGTTTTGTGGATTTGCATCCGCCACATATATTGTAACATGTGAATGAGCAATATCTGCCGCTAAATCGGCCCCTGCAACACAGCTGCGCAAAATATTCTGTTGTTCTTTTGTGAATAATTTATCAGTCACAGTTTTTGCCCTCATGTAAATTTTTTGTTGTTAATTCTAAGCTATCCACAGCCTATACCCTGTTTTATCCACAACCATCGCTCATTTTATCAACAAGCAAATGTAAGGTATGACCACATTTTTAAGTGTTATCCACATTCTTAGCCCGAATTATTTTTTCTATCTGTTACCTATTTGCAAAGAAGGGTTCGCATTAAGTGTATAGTCACTGAATTCATTGTTTTTATACATATAATATCCGCGCACCGCAATCATCACCGCATTATCTGTACATAAAATCGGTGTAGGATGAATAAGTCTTGCCCCTACCTCAGCCGCGCCACTAGCTAAAGCATCTTGCAATGCCTTATTAGCTGAAACTCCTCCTGCCAAAACAATGTTTTTTAATCCCGTAGCCTGCAAAACTAATTGGCTTTTTTTAACCAAGACATCAATAATAGCTGCCTGAAAACTAGCTGCTACATCAGCCTTTGGAACTTCTTCGCCCTTTTGTTCCAATCCATGTATGTAGTTAATAACAGCCGACTTTAAGCCGCTAAAGCTAAAATCATTGCTGCCTGGTAACATTGGTCTAGGAAACTCAATAGCTTTTTTATTTCCCTGCAAAGCTAATTTTTCAATTTCAGGACCACCTGGATACTGCAGACCCATATAGCGAGCTATCTTATCGAAAGCTTCACCTGCTGCATCGTCACGAGTCTGTCCCAAAGATTTAAAAGTATTATAGTCTTCCACTACAAGAAGAGAAGTATGTCCACCGGAAACCACTAAAGACAAAAATGGTGGTTTTAAATCCTCTCCGGCTAGAAAATTAGCAAAAACATGCCCTTCCAGATGATTAACGCCAATTAAAGGCTTATCATTGGCAAAAGCCAATGCCTTGGCTGCTGACACACCAACTAAAAGTGCGCCTACCAACCCAGGTCCATAAGTAACCGCAATAGCGTCAATAGCTGCAAGTTCAACATTGGCTTGTTTTAATGCTTCATCAATAACCGGCATAATGTGTTCAATATGTTTGCGCGAAGCAATCTCAGGAACTACGCCTCCAAATTTTCTATGTACGAGAATTTGCGTAGAAATAATATTAGACAAAACTTCTCTTCCGTTTTTAACAACCGAAGCAGCCGTCTCGTCGCAACTACTTTCTATGCCTAGTATATATATATCTTTCTCTGACATCAGCTTCACCCTTGCTCTGTTTGCAACCACATAATGACTGCATTTTCATGATCGTCTTGGTAATAATTCGGCCTAATTCCGCTTTCAACAAAACCATTTTTTTCGTAAACTTTACGCGCTGGTTTATTGGATTCTCGCACTTCTAAACTCATAGCAAGAGCTCCCTCGTCCATAGCACGCTCAATCATATCAGCCACTAACAAATCGCCTAAACCTTGCCCTTGGAACTTACTGGCAACTGCTACCCTTACGACTTGCGCCTCTCCGGCTACCAGCCAATCGCCGGCATAAACAATAATTTGCTCGTTTAATTCCAATACTGTATAACAACTAATGCTATTGTTTACTTCCGTAAGCCATGTCTCCTGCGACCATTCATCCTTGAATAAATCTTTTGTTAAAGTTATAACAAGGGGAATGTCCGCAGCGGTCATTCGTCGGATTTTGCTAGATTTTTTTGTCGTTGTTCCCATAATTCTTCTGCCTCAGATCTTCTAATGTAAAACGGCTCTAAGCCGAAATATTTTTTATTTTCTTTTCCCAGATGCTCTTCCATACCCAGCATGGCTACGGACAAAGCCTTGGGCATACTAACAGTTTTTGGTGCACAAGTAACTCCTGCCGGTAAACTATCGGTAATTTTTGCGTATTCTCCCAAAACCACTACCGGTTTCATGTAGGCAAGTAAAATATTGCCTAGTTCGCCTCCCGTTACAACCTTAACAGATTCAACTTCGTAAAGTTTCCCTTGCTTCCATTCATACAGTGCCAAATAATAATTACCCTTTTGTGCGTCCAAAATAGGAGCTAAAAGCACCCCTTCCACAGGTATGTTATAAGCTAAAGCCTTTAAAGTATCTACCCCCACCAATGGTATTTGCAAGCTGTAAGCTATAGCCTCAGCGGTTGCCAAGCCTATCCGCAAGCCAGTAAAAGAACCCGGACCAATGCTAACTGACATAAGTTCTATATCGCGTTTGTTAATACCTGTACGAGTAAAAAGTTGTTCTAATTGAGGCACCAAACCTTCTGAATGCGTCATCCCCATATTAATTTCATAAGCCGCTAATGGTTGCCCATCGCGGCACAGTGCTACAGCGCAAACCTTAGTAGCAGTATCAATTCCTAACGTTAACAAATGTCCACACCTTCTCACAAAGTTCTTCATAATGGCGGCCGCATGGTTCTAAAAAGATCCTGCGGCCTACACCTTCTGGAATTATTTTTACGTTTAAATGTTGCGTGGGCATTTCATCGGCAAAAAGCTCGCCCCATTCAATAAAGGTAATGCCATCATTACCTGCGTACTCACTAAAACCTATATCCTCTAATTCTTCCGAATTATTTAAACGGTATAAATCGAAATGTTTTATTGCCCCTACTTTTCCTTTGTAAATGTTCATAATTGAAAAAGTTGGACTAGTAACATCACTAGGATTAACTCCCAAAACTGTAGCTATGGCTTTAACCAAATATGTTTTACCTGCCCCTAACCCACCTGACAGGCATAAAACGTCGCCTTCACCCAAAAAGCTTCCCAGTATTTGGCCAAATTCTTTTGTTTTTTCTTCATTTTCGCAATATATATTGTTCATAATTGAATATTATATCATAAATACTAGGGAAAAGCCCTAACTCCCTGTTGTATATAATTCTATTTAGGCGATTATTTCCTTTATTTTTAACGTTTTTGTTTATATTGGTAAAAAAAAGCCTCCCTGTATAAGGGAAGCCTTTGGTCTAAATTTATTCTGTAATACATGGTCCCGCGTTTAAAATATCTTCGGTTACGACACCTTGAAATTTTTTAATATTATCAGCAAATAAAATGGCCAATTTGTGAGCATAGGTATGGTAGGCTTTTTTATCAAACCAAGTATCAATAGGGTTTAAAATATTATCCGGTACATTAGGACAAGAATTAGGAATATCTAACCCAAATACAGGAGTCTTGTTCCAACCATCTTTACCCAACTCACCATTTAAAGCCGCCGTTATCATAGCTCTTGTATATTCCAGTTTCATGCGGCGTCCAACACTATAAGGGCCTCCACTCCAACCGGTATTTACTAAATAAACATTAGTTTCGTGCCTAACAATACGTTGTCCTAATAGTTTAGCATAGGTGAGCGGGGGCAAAGGTAAAAAAGGTTCCCCAAATGCCGTAGAAAAAGTAGCCTGTGGTTCAGTAATTCCGCACTCCGTCCCTGCAACTTTGCTAGTATACCCAGCCAAGAAATGATACATTGCTTGATTTTTGGTTAGTTTAGCAATAGGAGGCAACACACCAAAAGCATCCGCCGTCAAAAACACTATATTGCGCGGATGAGTTGCACAACTAGGGATCTTTGCGTTAGGAATATATTCCAAAGGATAAGCTACTCTACTGTTTTCTGTGATTTCAGTATTAAAAAAATCAGGCATGCCTGTTTTTTCATCCACCCACACATTTTCCACAACAGAACCAAATTTAATGGCATTATAAATTTCAGGCTCTCCTGCCTCAGTTAAATTAACACATTTTGCGTAACAACCGCCTTCAATGTTAAATACCCCCCGGTCACTCCAACCATGCTCGTCATCTCCGATAAGCGCACGTTCAGGATCTGCTGACAGTGTCGTTTTACCAGTACCGGAAAGACCAAAGAACAGTGCCACGTCTCCACGTTTGCCAACATTAGCAGAACAATGCATAGTTAATATGTCGCGTTTAGGCAACAAATAATTCATTACAGAAAAAATAGATTTTTTTATCTCACCAGCATAGCTACCGCCACCAATGATAACCATTTTTTCATCAAAATTCAAAATTATAAAAGTATCAGAAAATGTCCCATCTAGTTCAGGATCAGCAATCACGCTAGGAAGACAAATAACGGTAAAATCTTCGTTATCTTCTGTAGGTTCCTCATTATTAATAAAAAGCTGTTTGACAAATAATTGCTGCCAAGCAAATTCATTAATAAACTTCACTCGCAAGCTGTATTTTTCGTCAGCACCTGCGTATAAATTAGTTACATACACCTTATGTGTTTTGACAAAGTCTCGCATTTTTGCGTAAAGTCGGGCAAAGGTGTCTGGACTACAAGGCTTATTGTTACTCCAACATACAGTATCATGTGTTAGAGCCGTATCAACAATAAATTTATCGTTAGGTGATCTTCCTGTATGTTTGCCCGTAATAACTCGCAAAGCTCCATTTTGAGAAAATGTTCCTTCACCATTACGAACAGCCTCTTCAATCAACTCTCTGATACTTAAATCCTTTACAACCATCTTTGCATTTTCTAAGAAAGCCACGCTGCTTGCTTCTGCCATATCCAGCACTCCGATCAATATATTATATTTTCTCTGCAACTAAATTCCGCTCATTTACCCTATAAAAACACCATAGCACGTTATCCGCCGAACATAGTATAATGCCCCAAAATCAGTATACTAGACCAAGCAGCATATTCCTAATCACGTAATATGTACTTATAAAAATTAGCGAAAAATAAAAACAGCACCTTCTTAAACCCCGAGAAGGCACTAAATTCAAATTTGGTAAAAAATGGATTCGCCATAAAAACATCTTTAACCGTTACATTATTTCAGTTTTATGAATAATTGTCAATACATGCCTATGAAACGTAGAAAACTAAGCACTGTAAATTTGCCTGTGCTTAGTTTTTTACTACTCATCCCAACGTTTATAACGTTCTAATTATCTTACGTTTTTTAATTACAACCAATGAACTTCCAATGGATTACGGTCTACAAGCCTTTTAAACTTATATTTTGGATAACCAACCATAACTGCCCCGGTTATAACTTTATCCTTAGGTACATTAAATAGCTCTAATAAAGGAGCATAACCTGCAAATATGCACATTTCAACTATTCCTGCCCAGCAAGAGCCCAACCCCAGTGAAGGTGCAAATAATTCAAGATAGGCAAGAGAAAAAACGCTGTTTTCTCTGCCCCTTACTAAATTCTTTTGTGCCATAGCCAACAATAAATGAGGAGCATTGCGCAAAATATTATCTAAGCCATTTTCTCTATAAGCGCGAATATGAAGAGGAAAACTCCAGTGTGTTTTTGGCCCCTTTAAGACTTCTGCTTCCATCCATTCAGTAACTACTTCAGTTACCCTTTTAAGAAGCTCCTTATCCTTTATAATAATATATGATATGTCTTGTCCATTACCTGCAGTAGGTGCGAACCTTGCAATTTCAACTAACTCCAACAGCTTATCTTTGGGAACCGGCATATCCTTATAACATCGAATTGATCTACGAGACCTAAGAAATTTCTTAGCAATTTCTTTATCTAGAGGCGCTTGTTCCGTTATTTCAATTTGCTTAACTAAAGGCGTCTTCTTATTATTAATAGCCATTTTAGGACAGATAGCCACACAATGACCACAGGCAATACAGTTTTGCGCACTTAGTTCTTCAGGTCCCTTTTCTCCCATAACTAAAACTCTGGTGGGACAGGCAGCAATACAAATACCGCATTTAATACATTCTTCAGTATTGACTTCAATTAATGCCATTATTCTTTCACTCCTTTAATAAATCTAGCACCCATAGCAAAAGCTTTTAAACAATCATTGGGAAATTCGCTCTGCCTTCTTTGAGCTTTTTGCGTAACATTGAATTTGGGTGCAACATATTTAGAATAATCATCAAATTGATAAGTATCAGTAACAACCAAATATTCTGATGAACCGGAAATTATCTCCATAAACCTTTCATTTAGCTTAAAATTATACTCATATCCCAGTTCTTTAACTTTTTCTTCATTTACATTCATTGTATAAATAAAACCTGTGGGTATTTTCCTAGGAAAAAGTGTAGAGCCCTTTTCCTCATAGACTAAATAAGGATAGAGCAAGCGTTCCATAAATGAGCGCATTTCGCCGGTTACAATGCCCAAATAAATTGGTGAGCCAAGAATTAAGGCGTCTGCCTGTTCAATTTTTTGCAGAATAGGCAAAAGTTCATCTGCACATATGCACTTACCGTAGCTTTTCCCGCCTTTGCGTTTACAGGCAAAGCAGCTTATACACCCTTTGTAGTTAAGATCATAAAGATTAATTATTTCCGTCTCCGCACCTTGTTCCTTGGCGCCTTCCAGTGCTTTGTTAAGTAAAGTTGCCGTATTCCCATTTTTCCTTGGGCTGCCATTAATAGCAATAATCTTTTTCATGAGAACCTCCTTACAGATTTTTTACATATTGTATTTTACTGTTAAAGTGTATATTATAATATATATAAATGAAAGTATGCACTTTTATGGTAGATACTATATAAAAGGAGAGTAAAATGAATAAATGGGAACCCAATACATGTACCTGCTCTGTAACTTACACGCTTTCTGTTGTAGGTGGTAAATGGAAATGGCTTATGCTCTTTAAATTGTTCAAACATGGCGTGCTGCGCTACGGAGAATTAAAAAATACTATGCCGACAATTACACACAAAATGCTGAGCCAACAACTAAAAGAATTGGAAGCAGCAGAATTAATATTTAGAAAACAGTATAATCAAATTCCGCCTAAAGTAGAATATTCTTTAACCAAAAAAGGAGGAACCTTGATTCCCATATTACAGCTAATGTCCAAGTGGGGTGAAGATAACAAAACATCGGGAAATTTAGAAGAATAATTTGCAATTATTTAAACAAAGCACCCCTTTGCCAATTAAATGGCAAAGGGGTGCTTCTATGCGCTTCTATAGGAGCTCACGTTTATAAAATCTTGTGTCAATTTTTACAAAAGGAAATGTACTAGGCAAGGTTTCTTTCCCTATGCGCTTGAACATGTTTTTCTCATAAAAACGATGCGCTGCCAAAAACTTTTCTGTGGTCCCTAGATAAATTTCCTGGAAATTATGTTCTTTAGCCCAAGTAAATAATTCTGTTAACAACAATTTGGCTGTATTATAGTTGCTTCCTCTGAAAGCAGCCTTTACGAACATTTTTCTTAAGGCGCCCTGCTGGTTTCCTATATCTACCAAAGAAATCGTGCCCACCACTTGGTTATTATAAAAAGCTAGCCAAAAGTTTCCGTTCCCAGATTGGTAGAAATTTGCCACATCGCTTAAATCCGGTTGATCCTCTCTGGTTATAGGAACATTAAACTCCTTTTGTTGGATATCAAGGATTAACGTTATTACGTCCTCCATATGGTCTTTAGTATATTGCTTTATAATAATTTCTTTCACTATTTCCCCTCCAATTACCCGCTATTATTTATGATTGTTATCATACCATATTAGTAAAAAAAGTGCATCCAATGAGGGTGCACTATCTTTACTATTTTGCAGATTTCCATGCTTTTACTAGCTCCCTTGCCACTAACTCAGGATCATCTGCCTCCGCTACTGCCGAAACAACAAAAAATCCATCTACCTTGGTCTGAGCAAGCTGTGGTATGTCAAAAATTTTTACACCACCACCAACTACCACTGGTTTTGGGCTTAGCTTTTTTAGCTTGGTTAATTCATCCAAGCTTCTAACAATTACCTTGCCTGTAGAATCCAGCCCACAGTCCGGCTTTGTCATTGTCTTGTGCAAAGGTCCAGCACCAAAATAGTCTATTTGACTAACATCTACAGTCTTAATATATTCGAACAATTCCTCTGTCCTAGCAGATAAACCAATAATAGATTCTTCCCCTAAATATTCTCGGCAAATATCTACAGGGATATCTGTTTGGCCTACGTGAATACCATCTACTTTTATACCAAGTTTTCTAGCAGCCAAAACAACATCTAAACGGTCATCCACAAGTAGGGCAACTTTTTCAGACTTCCCGGCACTAGCAATAACACTAGCTGCTTGGCGTGTCAGGTCAATTAATTCGATGGCCGCAGCTACCTTTGAACGGATCTGAATACAACTAAACCCGGCACTAATAGCGGCACTAATGATTTCTTTAACAGGACGCCCTTTTGTATTTTCAGGTCCAACTACAAGATAGGCTGAAATGTCTAAATTTTCTCTTATACTCATTTTATCTTCTCCAAAATATTATTTACTTTATCAACTTTTGTATTAATCATATTAGTAAAGCCTGGACGAATATCTGCTTTCAAAACAACTTCCGTACGAATTCCTTTATTAGCAAGGACAAAAGTTGCGTTCTTAACTACTTTCATTACATCATCCCATTCGCCCTCAATCTCTGTAAACATAGAAGAGGTACGGTTTGGTAACCCTGAGTCCCTAATTACTTTTATAACTTCCGCCACCTCCGCTGAAACTTCCTCACTATTACCGCAAGGAACAATTGCCACCGCAATCAAAGTATTCATAACTCATTCCTCCTCAATTTCAAATTTATTATCGACAATCTCTTCTGCTGTAGCCTTATATAATTCATCAAGGAACTGACTTTGAAAATGCCCCGGTCCCTCAACTTTGTCTTCTGCCCTTTTCCCTGCCAGATTATAAACTGCGGCAGCAGTCAAAGAGGCAATAAAGGGTGATGCTACGCTTAAATAGACTGCTACAACGCCACCCAAAGAACATCCTGCGCCGGTAATTTTTTCAAAGAAATGTGATCCACCATAAGAAAGAGCAACCAAAGAACCATCTGTTATTAAATCTGTTTCCCCTGAGACAAATACAGCCCCGCCAGTCCATTTAGCTAATTCTACAGCAGCTTTTCTAGCCGTGATAACCGTATCTGTAGAATCAACGCCTCTAACCTTGGACTCTTGTATTCCACCTTCTAGATTCCACAACCCTGCCAAAGCAATGATTTCTGAAGCATTCCCTTTAATTACACTTGGCTTATATTCTTTAAATTGTCGTAATAATTTGGTTCTAAGTTCTCCAATGCCCACCGCTACCGGATCAAGTACCCATGGTTTTCCAGCTTCATACAATGTTTTGGCAGTACGCGGTAAGGTCTCTTCATAAATTGGCAAAAGCGTGCCA
>JAQVYX010000064.1 GCA_029004715.1 Acidaminococcaceae bacterium
ATGGCAATTGGCTCCGTACACCCTAGAGCTACCACAAGCTCTTTCTCCAAAATAGCTACATAATTATTATAAATAACCTGATTCAACACTTTACCCCTTCCAAATACAAATTTTTATAAAAAATACTATGATAACCTTATGGGGCCGCCAGGACCTAGAGGCCAATTAAAAGCAACCCAAATAAGCACCTGACATATCATAAAAATATAAAACGCTAACGTAAAAGGAAACATATTGGCCATTAAAGTCCCTAAACCTGCTTTCTTGTCATATTTTTGCACTAAAGCCAACAACATCGCAAAATACGCAAACGTCGGACATAAAGGATTCGTTATTGCATCACCAATCCGATAGGCCATCTGAGTAAGTGCCGGATGATAGCCTAAAAACATAAACATTGGTACAAATATAGGAGAAAGAATAGCCCACTTAGTTGAATCGCTACCAATTAGTAAGTTTATAGTTGCACTCATTGTAATGAATAATATCATAAGAACCATTATAGGTAAACCCGACGCCTGCAAAACATGCGCACCTTTTATCGCAAGAATAATACCAATATTAGTCCAAGAAAAATAATTAAGAAATTGTGCGGCGATAAACATTAATGCGATATAAGGTCCCATATCTGCCATAGACTCGCCTAGCGCATTCGCAATATCCTTAACACCTTTAAAACGTTCACTCACACAACCAAAAATACATCCAGGAATAAAAAACAATAGAGAAATCAGTAAAGGTAAAGACTGCATCAATGGAGCTTTGCCAACTAATGGTGAATGCGTAATAGGATCACGCAAAATGCCGTTGAACGGAATTGTTCCTATACCGACAACCAGTAGATATACTATAGCTCCTACGCAAGCATATTTCAATGCTTTTCTATCATTATCTGTTACCTCTTCAATAGTGCGGCCAATACCTTCACCGGTATATTTACCTAAACGCGGTTCTATAACTTTAACAGTCAGATATAACGAAACAATAAGCAATATTATAGTAGAAACAGCTGAATAATAATAGTTAATCGCCGGAGAAAGTACAATGCTGGGATCAACCATTTTAGCGGCTGTTTCCGTAAAACTCACATTGATAACATCCATTGAAGTTACCAAAAGATTAGAAGCAAATGCTCCTGTAGTTGTCCCGTAAGCACAAAGCATTCCCGCTATAGGATTTCTGCCGAGTGATTGGAAAATCAATGCCCCTAACGGCGGCATAACTACAAACCCAGTCCCTCCTGTGCAATCTGCCATTACACAGCAGAAAATAAAAACCGCAATAATTTTTATATCAGAACCTTTAGTTCTTTCCGCTACATGTTTAAGGCTCACTGCAAAAAGGCCGGAGCGATCACAAACGCCAACACCTAACATACATGTGAGCACCATTCCCACAGCAGGCAACGTTACAAAGTTCTTTACAACGTTAGTAATAATTCTGATTAATCCCTTGGCCGTCAGTAAGTTGTTGACCAAAACAGTTTTTCCTGTAACAGGGTGAATATCTGAAAATCCTATTGAAGCTAAAACTCCGGAAAGTACAATTGTTGCAATACTAAGAAAAACGAAAATCATCATAGGATGTGGTATTTTATTTCCCACAAACTCGATGTAGTGCAAAAAGGATTCTAAAAAAGTTTTGTGTGTGATGGTTTTTCTCATCATAACAGGACCTACCTTTCATTTTGTAAAGTACCGACAAAAATAAATTGCAAAACAATGTTGGTATGGGATATAATTTACAAAAGCCATTTATGGAGGTGTTATCTCAGATGCTTAGTTTTTTAAATTTCCAATATTTTCTTCTGCTTTCAGAAGAGCTTAATTTCGGAAATGCCGCAAAAAGACTTCATATAACACAACAATCTCTTAGTGGGCACATCAAGAAAATGGAAGAATATCTTGGTGTGGAATTGTTTAAATATGGTCCGCCATTAGAAATAACAGCAGCTGGTCTATTATTAAAAGAACACGCTATTGAACTTCTCTCCAAAGAAAAAGCCCTAGAAACAGATATGTTGGAAATGAAGAATCAAAAACAGGGAACCATAACTATAGGGTGTACTTATGCACGAGCAGAATTTCTTATGCCCCCAATCCTAAGAGATTTTCAAATAAAATATCCTTTAATAAAAATTAACCTTCTTGAGGGAAATACCCCTGATATAGAAAAAGCCTTGAAAAAAGGTGAATTAGACATAAGCGTAGGTTTTACTCCTCATAATTTAAAAGACATCATAAGCATTCCTCTTTATCACGATCCCTTTAGAATGATTGTTCATCCTGCCGTATTATTAAAATATTTTCCTGATCGTAAACCGATAACTTTTCGTTGTTATGAGGAAAAACTAATAAAAGAAATCCTTCACACTTGTCCCTTTCTAACTATGACAACCAGAACTACTATAGGAAAGTTCGGCTATGATTATTTAAAAAAGCTTGATATTACCCCGAATACTCTAATGGAGCTGAAAGATGTGGGTACTATGCTGGCCATGTGTTATGCCGGAATGGGGTTCATCTTATGTCCTGAAACCTTTGTTAACCATTCCTTCTACACCTTTTCCAAACAACATTTAATTTATCCTTTACCCTATCATGAAGCACTGCAAATCTCTATCAACTATCCTAAACATAAGAGAACTTCTAGTATTATACAAGCATTTATAAAGATTGCCTCTGCTGCCTTAAAAGAAAAATAAGTTATCAGCTATTAATCTTTATTTTAATTAGCCCATTCTCAAGTTTGGTCAACACTTCAAACCCATTTTCTGTAATCAAAACAGTATCTGAATGCCTTACCCCGCCCCAATTTTTATCCATTAAACCAGGTTCCACTGTAATAACCATACCAGGTTGTAACAAAAGCTTATTGTTGGGAACCAGTGAGGGAAATTCGTGAGCAGAACAACCAACTCCATGTCCCACACGCCCAGGTAATATCTTTTCAAAACCATAATCTGTATAGACCTTAGCGGCTGCATTATATAAATCTTTGAACATTACGCCAGGTTTTAGAATTTTAAAAATGCTTTCTCTAGCCTTGAGCATACTATCATAAGCATTTTGTTTAAATGTATCCAAAGAACCAACAATTATGGTTCTTTCATTTTCAGCATGGTAACCATCAGTTTTTGCCCACGCCATTGGCAATACTAAATCACCTTCCCGTGGATAATAATGTCTTGGGCAGTCACAGCCATAAGCAATATGTTCATTAGATAGACACCAGACGTGCAAGCTGTCAATCATCCCACCCTCTGACGTTCCAAAACCACAAACTTCATGATTTCTGTATTTACTATGCCATAATTTTCTCATAGCATACTGTCCTTCAGTAGAAGCTTCAGCTTCGGAATAACCTTTTTTCAAATACTCTATAGCAGTTTGTACGCCTAAATCAACGAGAGCAGCCGACTTACGTATACAGCCTATTTCATATTCATCTTTTATGATTTTCATCATGTCAACAAGCTCGGAAATTGATACTATAATTTCCGGCTGTATTTTTTTGCCCATTTCTCGGTAGCGGGTTACATTAACATAGTCAAGTTCCATACCGATTTTACCGTTTATATCACCTAAAATAATTTTTATTGCTTCTTCCGGGGTATCTGCCAAAGGAATATTATCGCCCCACTTGCCGTATAATTTTATGTTGGGAATATTCCCTTCTTCCAAAGCATGTGCATAACGAATACTATGTACTAACAAACAAGGCTCCCCATCTACACGCATTACTATAAATGCAGAGTGTGAATTAATAACAGGATTGAAATTGCTGAAATACATTACATTTTCCGGTTTTTCTATAATTACTGCCTGAATGTTTTCTTGCTGCATTTTTTCTCTTAGCTTACTAATTCTCTTTGTCACAAATTCTTGTTTTTTCATGGTTTTTAACACTCCCCCTACTTTTATTTTTTAAAATAAGGCCTGTTCAGTTTCCATTTTTATTTTTTTAATATAAGAAAGCATTTCTTTATCAAGAGGATATCTTATCACACATCCAGGTGCCAAAACTAAATGCCTGCCGCCACTGGCCTTAATCGTCTCATAAATCTGGTGACGTAATTTGTTTTTATTATGATTAGTAATATCCATCCGTTCAATGCCGCCCATAATCGTTTTACCCGTAAACAAAGCAGCTTCCTCTGAGGTAGGAAGTGTTTCCCACGCATGCCAGTTAAAGATTTGAATGGGATAATCTTTTAATAAATCAAACATTATATCACTGCCGTGTGCATGAAGAATATTACACCAACCGGTAGAAGCATTTAATACCTTTTTATCATAAGGTACGCCATACTCTTTGTAAAATACTTCACTACTAACAGCGTAAGAACTCATTTGGGAAGCAAGAAAAATACCGTCAGCTCCCATAGCAATAACTTTTTTTACTAAATTGCAGGTAGTCTCAGTGATTTTTTCTAAGGCAGAATGAATTTCTTTACCATAGCCTTGTTTAATAAAATCAGTAATTTTATTTCCGCACATCTTATTAGCGGTAGTAATAGGACTAAAAACAGTGAAAATAACAGGTACTTCTTCTCCCTTTAGCTTTTCTAATAAAAGTTCCAAATAGTATTGTTCTCTTTTTAAAGCACCTACATCAATAGAAACAGCCTCAACTTTTTTCCAATCCTCGCCACATTTTATAGGCGTATCTATGATCTTTCCCACGCCGCCTTTGGCTATTTCGGAATAATCAATCTTACAGCCAAAATCCTCAATACTGTACATACCATTATTCATAGTCTTTATGATATCAACGTCATATTCTTTATAGAAATCATAAGTTTTTTCGGCAATAAGGACTGGATCTCGGTCAAAATCCGGCATATGACTCCATATTGCATAAGGAATAGTTTCTGTTTTCTCTCCCGCCAAAGTAAGTTTTATTAACTCTTTTTTTTGCACTACATTCACCTTCCCTTTTTTATTGATTTTATAATAGGATAATTGTAAAATGTTTGTCTAACGGTTATTTAACTTTACAGTAACAGTCAAAAAGCTGTCGACATAAAAAAGCAAGGAGCTGTCTCGTTATGAGCAGCTCCTTGAAAATTTAATAAAATAATAAAATTCAGATAATGAAAAATTTGACACTTAATATGGAATTAAACTAGGTATACATATGCATAAAAATACAATTTCACTTAACTAATACTGCCTTGAAAGCGTTGCTTTACAAAATTTATTGGGGACCATATTTATATGGCGAAAACAGTATTTATTAATGATGTCCCCTCGAGTTTATATTTAGGATGAAAATATTATAATCTCACTTTCGAAATTTGAATATAAGATAGAATTATATTTTTCACTCATTTTTTTTAACAGCCTTCTTTTTTCCATTTACAAACATTCCAAGTTCTTCTTTTGACCATCTACCAGCAAATCTATACTGACTATTCAATACAAACCCATCGTATTCAGCTTCAATAAAAACTCGTCCTAGGATAGGATTTACAATATCCATGCGCAATTTTTTATTCCACGAACTCCAAACTCGCATTTGATGCTCACCGGTTCTATCACAGTGATTAAAAATTATTGAAGGAATTCCCGGATTAATTTCATCTTTTAATTTAAAATCGAACTCAATTGTGCCTTCAAGATCAGCTAAAGGCAATCCTGTATCATATGTTCCTATAATATAATAATCCTCTGGTAATTTCGTGCGAGGATTATTATTTGGGACCACATAATGATTATAAACAAGAGGCGTCTCCGTTCCATATTCAATCACAGCCCCTGATATAACGACAGCATTTACTCTACGACTTTCCAAGTTCAATTTTTTATATATTTGTGGATACGCAATATCAATTACTTTTAAGAATTGTTCCCCCTTACTATATGGTATTTCTATATGAATAATTCCCGGTCCTGATTTTGGTATCTGTCCAACAGCTTTTTTGAATTCACGTATTAGTCGTTCCGAAACATCTAATTCTATGTATGGCATTACTTGAACCAATGTACAATTTTGACTAATTTGAATGTAAGACTCATTCACTAACATTTCCGTTTCAAATGACCCTATTTCAGCAAGGTGAATTTGAATTGCCCCATAAATTTTTTGATCCCACTCATAAAGTTTTTTGTAATTCACCTTGAAATACTTATCAATAACTCTTTCCCCAATGTTATTATTTTTAATATCAATACCTATTTTAAGGCATAATTGCTCCATATCTTTTCCGTTAATTTGTTTTCCGGCAAACATATTAACTTCCCAACTTTTTTTATATTTTTTTAAAATCCCATGAATTCTCTGAATTAGTTGATTCCATAATGGGGATTCTTTTAAATTGAAATTCTCTAAACTTTTACATTCCAGAAAAACATCGCCACTTATTGCATTCAATATAAAATCAGAAACGCGTTTGTTTTTTATAATACCCTCTTCTTGTATTTTTATCTCATTTCCTCTATTGAAATATATAGAAGCAATATTAGCTTCAAAAAAAGCAGAATAAAAAGTTCCTTTTCCTCGAATGGAATTTAATATTCTTATGAAATTAGGAACATTTTCTATATCTTCTAATGCCGATAATAGTGTTATAACTCTTAATGAATTCTCAGATAACATCATCTTACCTGTCGCTTTTGAATTTTGTATATCTTTCTTAAAAGAGTCCCACCAAATAGCAAACGGGTGAACTCTGCTATAAGCTCGCTCAACTTCACTCTGCTTTAGTCCAATTGTTTTAAAAGAATCCATTTCACAAATGAATTCTTTGCCCAATATATAAATTATCCTATTTTTTATATCTTCTAGGTTTTTTAAATTAACTTGAAGCATCTTTACACCCCGCCTAATAATTTTCCTACATAACTGGCTAGTTTTTTAGGTCAGTAAACACGTTCTTTAGTATAATATTATACTTTATTTTTTGTTGTTTATTTTACCTTACACACTAACCAATTTGTTCGTCTTTTTTAGGAATTTTGCTGGTATGGGGTCTTCCAGTTTCCAAATAATATTCATGGGCTTGGAACCCTCATAGGAAACAAAATTTGCTAATCCCAAGAATGTGTACGGAGAGGCATTACCTTTTTTATCTGTTTTATATTCTCTAACAAACAATAATACTTTTGTCCCTAATTTTTTATGATTTATGTACCTTTGGCCTGTTGGTGATGTATCTGATGTCCCGCTTTGGCTTTGCCAATGGAACAAGGTATCATTAATTGAATAGTCATCATACATAGTAGTAGGTGAATAGTCTTTATCGGCCTTATTTAAAGTAATAAAGAAAGCATCAACTTTTTTATCTGCAAAGTATTTAACGCCTTCACGAAATGGTTTTAGATAGTCCATCGCAACCAAGGTTTGTTTTGTAGTATAGGAACAATATAAGTCCAAGGGACAATCAAACCCCATTGCAACTGGTTTATCAAGAAAGTCTATTTTATCTAAGTTGTATTGCAGCAGCTCCACTAGTTCCGCACACATAACGGGACTAGTTTTTATTTGTAATAGGCCTTCTTTTAAACTTGTAAACCCGCATTCCTCAGCACTCTTTTGCCATACCGTGAATTGAAACATTTCCAACATGCGTATTTGCCAATCAAAAAGCCTTGTTAAATCTAAGTTCTCGGCATGTTCTATTATATCAAGTAGAAACCCAAGCCACCTGCGAGAATCTATATCGCAAATACGCCCTAGAGCCTTTTCTAGTACCTCTTCTATAGGCTCTGCAAAATTATCTAGTAATCCGGCATCAACACAAAGACGTGAGTAAGTCCCTTTAGTATAAATATCTTTTGTATCAATATGGTAATACTCAACAAAATTCTTAAGTGTTGGTGTTACACCCATTTCATTTGCCAATGTTGTTAAAAGTTCCACTATATAATTACGAGTATTCAATGCCGCCCTAATATTATCTAACACATATTTTTGGGCCTGTTTTTCTAATTGAACAAAGCACCCTTTAGGAACCGACGGAAATCCGTTCTTAATCTCTTTGTCTAACCCACGTTCAGTGTTAGCAAGTAAAGCTTGAAACTTATCAGCAAATTTATACCGTTTATTAGACTGACCAATAAAATCTAGGACAGTTAGACATTCTTTGCCATCAGATAATCTCAATCCTCGCCCTAATTGTTGCAAAAATACCGTGAGACTCTCCGTAGGACGTAAAAATAATACTGTATTAACTTCAGGAATATCTACCCCTTCATTGTATATATCAACCACAAAAATAAAGTGAACAGTGCCAGCAACTAATTTTTGTTTTGCTGTTCTTCGCTCTTCATCTGAAGAATTACTAGTCAAACAAATTGAAGCGATATTATGTTCATTAAAGTAGTTGTTCATATATTCTGCATGTTCGATGGTAACACAAAACCCTAAGCCTTTTACAGCTTCAATGGCAGTAACATATTTTATAATTGCCCTTAAAATATTGCTAGCTCTTTTATCAGCAATATGCCTATCAATAGCATAAATATTGGTTAATTCTCTTTTATCATAACCACCATGAGTCCATTTTAAATCCTTTAAGTCAACAGTATCACTTACACCGAAATACTGGAATGGACACAACAATTTTCTTTCAATAGCTTCAGGTAATCTAATTTCTGCTGCAATACGATTATCAAAATATTTTAATATACTTTTCCCATCCATACGTTCCGGCGTTGCCGTTAACCCAAGTAAAATTTTAGGGTTATAGTAATTCAAAAACTTCTTATATGATGTTGGCGCCTCTGCGTGATGGGATTCATCAACAACAATATAATCGTAATAATTCATACTTGTGCCAGCAATTAAATCCTGAGAATTCAAACTTTGTACAGATATAAATAAATGATCGATATTATCTGGATGAACCCCACCAACAAATAATTCGCCAAAATTAGCGTCTTTAAGCACACCTCTAAAACAAGCCATAGCTTGTTTTAATATTTCCTCCCTGTGCGCAACAAATAATAATTTGCACTTTTCTCCTCGATGTTGTTGGCAAAATCTTTTATAATCAAAAGCCGCAATAACTGTTTTGCCAGTTCCTGTTGCCGCTACTATTAGATTACGCGTAGACTTTTGCACCAGCCTTATAGCCTCTAACTTATCAAGGATTTCTTGTTGATATGGATAAGGCGCAATATCAAAAATATATGGCTGATCACTTTTTCCATCTAAGTACTTCTCGGCTTTTAAAGCTTTTTCTAAACGAGCTCTTTGTTCTTCTGAATATAATTCAAAATCTCTGCTATTCCAATAGGTTTCAAAGGTTGCGTTTATTTTTCTTGCAGTAGC
>JAQVYX010000065.1 GCA_029004715.1 Acidaminococcaceae bacterium
CTCCTGTATTTGTTCCAATGATGATGTTATTAAATTTTGATCCAGCAGTTTCGCAAGTTGCCTATAGAATTGGCGACTCTATTACGAATCCGTTATCTCCATTGTTCTACTACTTTCCTTTAATACTAGGGTTTGCTAGACGTTATGAAAAAAGTATAGGTATGGGAACCATTATTGCTAACATGATACCGTTCTCTTTTACATTTGCTCTTTGTTGGATAGTTCAATTAGTTATTTGGGCGAGTCTAAACTTGCCGTTAGGTCCTGGTGGTCACATATTTCTTAAATAAATAGTATTGACTGCTGCAAAATGCTAACATTTCGCTTTTTGTAGCAGTCTTTTTCATGAAAAAATATAGTAGCAGATATATAATATATGTAGTATGAAAAATATGTAGCAAGGTAATCGCGGAGGTGTTTTAAATTGTGTAACATGAATTATTTGGCTGAAAAATATTATGATGAAATACTGGAAACGGCTGCTGATATGGTTAAAATCCCTAGTGTTTCCGGTTCAGAAAAAGCCATGGCAGAATATACAGTAAAAAAAATGCAGGATCTTGGTTATGATGAAGTTAGAGTTGATCGTTATGGTAACGTTATTGGACTTATCAAGGGAAGTGGCGGCGGCAAATCAACTATGTATAACTGTCATTTAGATGTTGTTGATCCTGGACCTGTAGAAAACTGGAAATATCCACCTTATGGTGGTAAAATTGCTGAGGGTAGGTTATGGGGCAGAGGCGCCAGTGATACTAAAGCTACTTTTGCTATTCAAATTTATACTCCATATATTTTGAAAAAGGAAAATTTGTTGCCCAAAGGCGACATATATGTAGTTGGCGTTGTCCACGAAGAAACTACGGGTTTTGGTTCTATGAACATGGCAGCAGATGGATTTTTGACTGATTTTGCTGTTGTAGGAGAAGCTACAGAAAACGAATTAGGGATTGCTAGTAGAGGACGAATCGTTGTTTTAGTAAATGCTATTGGTAAATCTTGTCATGCTAGTGTTCCCCATACAGGAATTAACCCATTTGATTTTTTTGCTAAATTTTTGCCGGCACTTCGTAAGTATGAGCCTAAAGCGGATGAACTTTTCGGATTTTCAACATTAACACCAACAAAAATTGTTTCTTCTGAAAGCGGTACTAATTTAGTTCCGAGTTCAGTTACGTTATGTATTGATTACCGAAGTGTTCCCTCTGAAACTGATAGTGAAATTATTGCTAAAATAAGTGCTATAGCCAATGAATGTCTATCTGAGGGTATGAAAGTCGAAGTAACTCGTATGACTTGTGATGTAACTTGTTATAACGGCTTAACTGAAGTGGGAATGTTTGGTGAACCTTCTTACGCTATAAGCCCTGAGCATATTTTGGTAAAAGCGGCGCAAAAGGCTCTTGAAGAAGTTTACAAACATAGCGTACCTATAAAACCTTGGGCTTTCGCAACTGATTGTGGACATTTTAGTAATAAAGGGGTTGCCGTAATAGGCTTTTCGCCGGCAGAACTAAAAAAATGTCATACAGTGGAAGACAGCATGGATTTAAAAATGTTTAAAGATGGTATTGCAGGTAATCTTGCAATAGCTAATAGTATTAGTAATATCGAAAAATAAAACATTGTAATATTTATTCTAATAAAGAACGGCATGCCTATAAGGTATGCCGTTCTTTATTAGAATAAATATTTGTTATGACTATTATTGTGCTAAATTTTAAAATGATATATTATAAATACAGATTATAAATTGTACGGAGGTATGAATTATGGAAATAGTTACTAATCGTATTGTATTACGACCTATATTGGTAGAGGATGTTTATGACATATTTGAGTATTCCAGGGAAACTAACGTAGGAGCTAATGCTGGTTGGAAACCACATGAAAGTTTAGAGGAAAGCCTTCAGGTAATAAAAACGCTCTTCATCGACAAAGAAAATATTTTCGGGATTGTTTTACAGGAAACAGGTAAATTAATTGGGACAGTTGGCCTAGTTACTGATTCTAAAAGAAAAAACGATAATGTAAAAATGCTAGGGTATGCCATGGGAGAAGCATATTGGGGTAAGGGATATATGACAGAAGCAGCAAAAGCAGTAGTTGTGCATGGTTTTAAGACAATTCAACTTACTTTGATTTCTGCATATTGTTATTCTTTCAATGTTAGATCTCAGCGGGTTTTGAGTAAATTGGGGTTTAAATATGAAGGCAGATTAACTCTTTGTGAAAAAATATACAATGGGAATATTTATGATAATGAGTGCTATGCGCTTTCACCAGAAACATTTAATAATATCTACTTAGCGTAGGTTGTCTTTTAAAAAAAAGCCGCTATGCTAATACATGTATGCTAGGCAGAGGGGATGTATGTATAATGACAAACTATGTGACAGGAAATATGATAAGATCTTTGCGGGAGAAAAAGGGATATACGCAAAAACAATTAGCAGAATTATTAAACGTTAGTGATAAAACTGTATCTAAATGGGAAACACAAAAGGGGCTTCCGGATATTTCACTGCTTGAACCAATTTCTAAAACACTTAGTATATCTATCGCTGGACTATTATCAGGTGAATGGGTGATTAATAAGAACCGTTCGGGTAATATGCTTAGGACAAAATTCTATGTTTGTCCTGTTTGTGGAAATGTTATTCAGGCCTTGGGAGAAGGGGCGTTTAGCTGTTGTGGAATTACGTTACCAATGCAAGAAGCAGAAGTACAAGATGAAGCGCATTCTTTTGGCATCGAACGAGTAGAAAATGATTATTATGTCACGATGCCTCATCCCATGACAAAAAGTCACTATATATCATTTTTTGCCTACATTACATCAGATAGGGTGCAAATAGTAAAACTTTACCCAGAACAAAATCCGGAAGCACGTTTCCTTATATATGGTAAAGGCATATTATACGCCTATTGTAATCAGCATGGATTATTTAAGATAGTAGTATGAATTATTGATACTAAAATAGAACACCAAGGGAATATTAGTCCCTTAGTGTTCCGGTTTAGCTATAGAGGAAGACTATCTGCGGCCACCGCCACAAAAACCACGGCCTTGTTCGTTTTGGCCGTTATTAAGTTGAGGGCCATAACAAGTGTTGTCACCCTTGTTTTGGTATGTACAAACCGTACCATTTCCATTGCCGCGTAACGGCGCTGCATTTTTCCCGGTAGTGCCATCAGCGAATGCTGTTGATGCTGCCATTGCAGTAATAATGGCACCTAAGATTAAAGCTTTATTGAATGTTGTCATGATAATGAGCCTCCTTATCTTTTTTAGCTGATCAGCTTGTAACCAAAGTATAAAATAAAGTTATGTCAAAATTATGTCAAATAAAAAGCTTTTTTTTGCTTAAAATATATTAAAACTGGTATTATAATAGCATTAAGGAGTGATAAGGATGAATATAAATATTATGTTATTTGATGATTTTGAAACGTTAGATGCTTTTGGCCCGGTGGAGATATTATCTCGTATACCAAGTCATGTACTAAAATACTATTCTATGGCTGGAGGTATTGTTACCAGTGCACAAGGCATGAAGATAGAAACTGAAAGCATTTGTACGGCTAACCAAAATGGAACATTAGTTGTGCCTGGAGGCCGAGGCACAAGAGCTTTGGTTAATGATGAAAAATTTCTTGCTTGTTTAAAAACCATGGGGGAAAAAGCAGTATTTTGTTTATCAATTTGCACAGGGTCTGCGCTGTTAGCTAGGGCAGGTTTGTTGAATGACAAAAAAGCTACCTCTAATAAAAAAGCTTTTGTCTGGGTTATGTCAACTTCGGATAAAGTTAAATGGTTAAAGAATGCTAGATGGGTTGTAGATGAAAAATTCTATACTTCGTCAGGGGTTTCAGCTGGCATGGATATGACACTGGGTTTTGTTAGTGATCAATATGGGGTAGACAATGCTCGGCAAATTGCACAAGATATTGAATACATATGGCATGCTGATAAAGAGCAGGATTCCTTTGCAGTTAAAGAAGGTTAAATAATGAAAGCAAAGGTCATTATTAAATATTTTTAGTCACACAATTTTCATTATTTGGTACAGTTCTTTCGTTTGAATGGAAAGGATGGGCGTGATATAATAAATGTTGATACATGGATATATTAAGGTAGCATGATTAAGTTTTAGGATGAGGGCTTATGGTAAATGTATATGATTTAGTAGCAAATTTTTATGAAAATGATGATGGCTGGAATGCGGTTTTACGTCGTGAATATGTAGAAGGATTCTTACGTAAAGAGGCATGGAATGGTGTAGCAGATGATGAACTGCAAGGTAAGTGGGAGTATATACTTATGCTTTGCCTATATTTGGGCCATGCAGAAATTTATCTAGGAGATATGAATGCAGATGATATAGTGGATGCTATAGCTTGGTGTGGTCGCAATGTTACGGATTTTGAAATTTCTTATGATAGCGTTAAGGATTTTTTAAGTGCAATGGGTGGGCTTTTTGTGTATTTAAAGGATAAACATGCCATTAGCAGTTCCTTGGCACCTCATCTAGCAAAAAGTCAGTTGCTTAAAGATGACGGAACTTTGGCCTTAATTAACGCAAATGGTGATTTTTTGCCAGGTGAGGATGAAAGGATTGAGTATGCTGCTGACGATGTTCCCACAAAAATATTTCTTAACATGGGAGATGCTTTGGCAGAACTGTTGGAAGAGCTTCATGACTATTTTCAAAAGGAAAATTTTAATCTGGATTTGGAACGTGCAGTTTTTTTCTACCATGGATTTTTTTCTACGGATAAAATTGAAGCAGAACCGGAAACAGAAGAGTTTTGGCAATGTTTTTGGGATTATTTTCTCTTTGATTATCATTTGCTTGTGGATGATCAAACACCACTACAACATTTTCTTGTTCATGGAAAAAGTAAAAACTTAGAATTAGTGCGTGAGCTGAGCAAATCACGATTGGCTATATTTACAGTTGAAGAAGCTTGCGATGATGGATTTTATTCATGTAAAGATTTTTTAACGGACGAGGAGTATTCACTTAATTTGCCGTTAGAATTAGATTCAGAGATTAAAGACATGCTTATTGTAGGACATATTTTTTATAATAAGACAATGGTTATGAACTATGTACGTTGTTTTCAAATAAATCCTATTTCCCGAAAGAGACTAAGAGGTTTATTTGCCGATTTTTATGCATGGTATAAGATACAAGAACCAGAGGGTACGCTTACCGACTTTATAGCTCGTCATCCTATGGTTATTAGACGTTTGACGTATTTTTCCGCTCATTATTTTGCAATCAATGGTTTTAACTATAAGACAAACGTAAAAGATTATGTCCCCACTAAAGAAGACAATGGGTTTGATGCAGTGATAGATTGCATAAAAAAAATTATGCAGCCCCAACATTTTTCTTACCGTGATATTTCTTTGGCAAGCCGCCTGTGGAAAGATTTTTCCAAAACGAAAACCCTGGATTTAAGAAAACCGGAGATTTGGGCTTCAGGTGTGGTAGAAAATTATATAAGACTAAATGGTGTTTATAAATATTCACCTAAAAGCATAGCAGAAATGTGTTGGAATGTTCCTATGCAGGCTCTTAGTATGGCTACTGATAATATAAAACAAAAGTTGCGTATCGAGATTTATGATCCCCGTTATTGTAACGAAGAGGGCTTCCTCATGATGATGTTTTCCAAAAAGTTGTAGTGCTGGAGGATAATAATGATTTGTAAAAAATGCGGATTTGAATATGTTGATGGGTTAAAGGAATGTCCCAATTGCCAAGAACCCAATGAACCTATTGAAACAAAGATTCTAACCAAAGATGAGCGAGATACTTTTAATGGAATTACTATTGAGGGCTCTGAGAATGAAAAAGCGGAAGAATTTCGTGTTTATGATGCTGATGAAGAACGCGAAAAAACCAATAAAAGTCATATTCATGTAAAAACTTTTGGCTTAGGTAGTAGCTGGCTGTGGATTTTGCTTTTTTTAGTTATTTTAGCCGGGTTATTTTTCTTCATTTTACCTTTGGCTGTAATATTAGCCATAGGTGTTGTTTGTTATTCCTTGTATTCGTGGCTCTTTGGTTAATTTAAATGTCTTATAATATTTATAAAGTAAGAAACGATAAAATTATAAATATATAATAAAAATGCCCGTGATGTTTTAAACATCACGGGCATTTTTTGTAATTATTTAACGATTTTTTGCGTGAAAAGCTGAAAGATTAAGCTTAGAAGTAGCTCCTTATTTAGCTAAGCGCTGAACGTTTCTAATTGCTTCTTTGGCTTCAGCAATAACAGATTCTATGATTTCTTGAGCTGATTCAATCTTATTTAGTCTGTTTAGGGCTTGACCAGACTGAACAACGCCATTTTCTATATCACCGTCAACAGTGGCTAGGCGATTTGTACCGGTAGCCATAACCATAAGTTCTTCTTCTGCCGTGCCACTAAATTCTAGCTTTAGATATTTAGTAGTGAAAGTATTTCTTAAACCACGAACTGCACCATGAGTACCTGTAAGTCCTGTAACAACAGAATCCGTATCAGTTGCGGCAATAATGGCTTTTTTACAGTTTTCATGCGCATGACATTCTTTAGCGAGCATAAACCTTGAACCCATTTGTACTCCTGCTGCTCCCATAAGAAGAGCAGCAGCCATGCCACGGCCATCAACAATGCCACCGGCAACTATAACGGGAATATCTACTTCCGGTAAAACATTTTCCATTAAGGCCATTGTGGTTTGTGTGCCAATATGCCCACCAGCTTCCTGGCCTTCAACAACTATAGCATCAGCTCCGGCAGCTGCTATGCGTTTTGCCAGTTTAACAGAAGGAACAACAGGAATAGCCTTTATTCCTGCAGCGTGCAGCGGTCCTATGTAAGGAACTGGGTTACCTGCTCCCATAGTGACAAAAGCTACTTTTTCCTGGCAAAGAACTTCAAGAATTTCATCCTTATTTGGAGCCATGAGCATCAAATTCACACCAAAAGGTTTATTTGTAAGTTGTTTTGTTCTTTTTATTTCTGCTCTGACCCATTCTGTAGTGCGGCCGCCTGTTGCAATAACGCCGCTTCCGCCGGCTTCGCCCACAGCAGCTGCCAACTCAGCTTCAGATGTCCAAGCCATAGCACCTTGTATTATAGGGTACTTGATACCAAGCATTTTAGTTAGGCGTGTTTTCATGTTATGTATCCTCCTTAAGTTAATTACTGTCCTTAATTATACAGCTAAGAATACTAAAAATAAAGCAGGTATTTGTGCTCGTAAGCTTAAGTGCTGGTGGCTGTATATTAGGTTAGCACTAGTTATTAATCTTTTAGTTAATGATTGAAACTATATTTGTAATGTAGATTTTGCTTTCTTTATAATATTATTGATTTGGTAAAATGCGATTATTTTATAACAGGCACAAAGAAATTTCAACCCTATAATTCACGTTTTAGTTAATGATGGAAACTTTATTAGTAATTTTATTTTTATTCCTATTAGCTTACTATTAAGGCAGCAAACCAATTAGTATTTGCAAAATATACTAATAAGGTAATTATGTTGGCCGACATAGTTCAAGTAAATTGAATAATTATGATTACAAGGAGTGAAAAATGTGGATGTTGCAAAAGATGCATTGGCAGGGCTAAGAGTAATTGAGGTTGGCAATATCTTAGCAGGTCCGTTTTGTGGAACGTTGTTAGCTGATTTTGGCGCAGATGTTGTAAAAGTAGAAATGCCAAAATCAGGTGACCTAATGCGTGGAATGGGGCGGATTAAAGATTTTTGGTTTTGTGTAGAAAATCGCAATAAGAAAAATATTACCTTGAACTTAAAGTCAGAAAAAGGTAAAGATATTTTAGGAGAATTGCTGAAAGATGCCGATGTTCTCGTTGAAAATTTTCGCCCAGGCGTTTTCGAACGAATGGGATTTAGTTGGGAAGTACTTCATGAATTAAATCCAAGACTTGTTTTTGTATCCTCTTCTGGGTATGGCCAGACAGGACCAAATGCACATAAACCTGGTTTTGATCGTATAGGTCTAGCTTTAGGTGGGCTTTTAAATGTAACAGGAGAAGCATCTGGACCTCCCATTAAACCTGGTGTCTCTGTTGCTGATTTCATGACGGGAATGTTCGCTTGTATTGGCACAATGTTTGCTATTTATTCCCGAGACGTAATTGGTACGGGCCAAGGTCAACGAGTTGATTGTTGTTTGACAGAATCAGTCTTGCGTATTCAAGAATCTATTATAGCAGAGTATTGTTATGATGGGACTATACGTAGGCGTATAGGAAACGGCACTTTTGTAACAATCCCTTCAGGACATTTTCTTACAAAAGATAATGAATACCTAGTGCTTTCAGTATCAGGGAACAAACTATTTGAAGAGTTTTGCCGTGCAGTAGGAAAGCCTGAACTGTTAGAAAACGAGGAATATATTACGCCGGAAGGGCGTAGTAAGAATCGAGAGAAAATCAATAAAATAGCTGAGGAATGGGCACAAAGTAATACAATCGATGATTGTCTCAAGGCTCTTGGCGATAGCATTCCATGTTGCAAAGTATATACGGCTGCAGATATTATGAAGGATGAACATTTTATTGCAAGAAAAGCTTTTGTTAAGGTGCCGACAGAAAAATTTGGTGTTATGACCATGCAGAATGTAACACCTGTCATGTCTGGTACACCGGGGATTGTTAAGTGGGCAGGTTCAAGTATTGGACACTTTAACAAAGAGATATATTCTGGGTTACTTCATATGACTGATGAAAAAATTAGTGAACTGGAAAAAGAAGGAATAATTTAGACCCGGAGGACAATATGGTATTTTTTGGCATTGATATAGGATCTACAGCAACCAAAGGAACACTTGTAAATCATAATGGAGACATTGTTTACACAACCGTAGAAGCAATTGGCACAGGAACCAAAGGTTCAGCAAGGGTAACTGAAAGAGTACAGGAATTTGCTGCTCAGCAAGGTGTTTCTATCCAGATGACAATGGCAACGGGATATGGCAGATTTTCTTATGTGGAAGGCGGATTGCAAAAAAGCGAAATAAGCTGCCATGCAAAAGGAATGTTTTACCTTCTCCCCAATGTTAGAACTATTATTGATATTGGGGGCCAAGACGTAAAAGCCATTCGATTAAACAATAAGGGTCAGATTGTAAATTTGTGATGAATGATAAATGTGCTGCGGGCACAGGGCGGTTTATTGAAACAATGGCTAAGGTTATAGATGTTCCCTTGGCGCAATTTG
>JAQVYX010000066.1 GCA_029004715.1 Acidaminococcaceae bacterium
GCAAAGACAACTTTAAATACAGGTAATGTGGTAAATGAAAGAACCGTAGAAAGCTTAAAGAAAATTTAAGCGTAATAACAAATATACTAATAGTCTTAAGAGTATACTTTTCACCTAAAAGCATCTCGCGTAAATGTTATTTATGTGAGGTGCTTTTTGCCTTTGCAACAAAAATTGACGTGTCAGGAAGGTTTTCAATAGCCTAAATATTTCCTGTACCGCAATATCATACAAGCCATAAAATCTTTCTTATGATAAACTGTTTACAGAGAGGAGTAATGATGATGAAACAGGAAGAACGCATGGTATGTTTTGACGATGAGCTAGGTATAGAAGCATACAGGTTTAAAGGTATTATGCAGAAGTTTCCTAATCATTTTCATGAATATTATGTAGTTGGGTTTATTGAAAGTGGCAGAAGGCACTTGTCCTGCAAAAATAAGGAGTATGTAATAGGTACAGGGGATATTTTGCTTTTTAATCCTGGCGACAATTTGGTTAAAAATTTAGCTAGGGAAAATTTTAAGATGGAAGTATTTAGGACGGTCTTTTATTGACAAAACTGCCGGTAAGTATTAAACTTAAGTTAGCAAGAGCTAACCGAAAGGGTGAGGTATTATGATTGATTACATTATTGGCACGATAGTAACGGTACTTGTTATATTGGCAATTAGAACCGCGTTTTTTAAAAAAGATAGTGGTTGCAGTGGTTGCAGTGGTTGTTCAGGTTGCGATAGCGGCGAAAAAAGTAAAAAGTGCTAAGAGACTGTTTTATAAATATAAAAGCAACGTAAGTCTCTAATGCGGGGACATTTATCTTGATAGTAGTGCCTTGAAAAGACTGCTTCGACAAAAAACACATTTAAGTGAGGAAATATACATAATACTTACAGTTTTTTTGCAAAAAGTATTGACATTTCAATTAAACATATTTATACTAACCACATAGTCCAGATGTGGCAATGGAGCCGGATTGTTCCTTAGGGAGCAGTTCGGTTTTGTGCTATAATATATCTTGGCAATGGAGCCTACATTTCTGACGGACTCCACTGAGCTTTTATAACGAATGGTGGCGTTTAAATGATTAGAAGGAACGTGTGGGCGGAGGTGGATTTATCAGCTATTGCTCATAATATTAAAGAGACTAAGAAGATATTGCAGCCTGATACAAAACTTTGTGCTGTAGTAAAGGCAAATGCTTATGGACATGGAGCCATTCCAGTGGCAGAGACTGTTGTGGAAGCCGGTGCTGATTTTTTAGCGGTTGCTATGACCCAAGAGGCTTTGGAATTACGTCTGGCTGGGATTAAAATACCTGTTCTTATTTTGGGATCCTTGACTCCGGGGCATGAAGAAACAGTAGTGGAGTATAGTATAAGTCAAGCTGTGTATGACTTAAAGAGTGCAGAATTATTATCAGCTGCCGCAGTTAAAATGGAGAAAATAGCTAAAATACACTTGGCTATTGAAACAGGTATGAATCGCATTGGCTGTAAGGTTAGTGAGGTTGGGGATTTGGCCTTGGCAATTACAAATTTACCTAATGTTGAATTAGAGGGCGCGTTTTCGCATTTTGCGAAGGCAGATGCAGCAGACAAAGCTTATACACAGCAGCAATATGACGTTTTTTTAGAAGCAATGAAAGATATTGAGGATAAGGGTATTAGTATTCCCCTTAAACATATTGCTAATAGCGCGGCTATTACAGAAGAACCTTCCATGCATATGAATATGGTGAGGCAAGGTATTACTCTTTACGGGTTATGGCCTTCAAGTGAGGTTAAACAAAAGGTGCAATATAAGCCGGTAATGACTTTGAAAGCGAAAATTGTTTTTATCAAAGAAATCCCGATGGGAGAAAAAGTTGGTTATGGTTGTACCTATGAAACACAGAGAACGACTAAAATAGCGACACTACCCTTAGGATACGCTGATGGCATTAGCAGGAAACTTTCTAATAAGGGGTATGTTTCTATCAGAGGATTTCTAGCTCCTATAGTTGGGACTGTTTGTATGGATCAAATGATGGTTGATGTTACTGATGTGCCTGATGTAGAAGAAGACGACGAGGTTATAATTTTTGGCGGCAATGAGATATCACTAGATACCGTTGCCCAATGGATGGAAACTATAAATTATGAGGTAGCTTGCTTATTAAGTCCACGTGTTCCCAGGAGATATATTTTCAGTTATGCTCTAAAAAAATAATATAGAAGTTTGCATAACGGCTGGGGAATTTTTTAATGATTGTTCGCCTAAGGGCTGCAATAAATAAAAAAGAATATGAAGGAGTTGAGTCAATTGAGGGGAAAACTTTTGACGGTGGCTGTGTCTGCAATGTTAGCAACAAGTATATTTGCAGCAGGCTGCGGTGGTAGTGGGGGAAGCAAAAAATCTGACGTAATCAAGATTGGTGTTGTTTCTGAAATGACGGGCAGCAATGCTACCTATGGGACTTCCGTAGTAAATGGTATGAAACTGGCTTTGAAAGAAGTAAATGCCAAAGGCGGTATATTAGGTAAGAAAGTGGAAATAGTAGTTGCTGATAGTAAAAGCGAACCAGCAGAGGCTGCAAACGCCATGAGTAAAGTCATTAATCAGGATAAGACACCTTTGGTAATGGGAATTTTTACTAGTTCCAGCGCTATAGCTGCTTGTAATGTTAGTGAAGCTTCGAAAGTTCCCTTCCTAGCTATTGGTGCTACAAATCCAAAAGTAACTTTGGATAAAAACGACAAAGTTAAACCTAATACTTTCCGTGTTTGCTTTATCGATCCATTTCAAGGTACTGTTGGTGCGAATTTTGTGCTAAATGAATTGAAATTAAAGAAGGCTGTAATCTTCGTGGATAATAGTTCTGATTATTCCAAAGGATTGGCTGAATTCTTCAAAAAGGCTTATACTGCCGGTGGTGGGCAAGTGGTTGGTCAGGAAGCCTATTTACAAAAAGATACAGATTTCAAAGCTATTTTAACTAAAATTAAGACTATGGGAGCAGAAGTTTTATATGTTCCTGGTTATTATGAAGAGGTTGGCAAGATCATTAAACAGGCTCGTGAACTTGGTATGACTGTGCCTATAGTTGGCGGTGACGGTTGGGACAGCCCCAAATTGGCTGAAATCGCTGGTGCTGGTCCGTTGAAGAACACTTACTTTACTAATCATTATTCTCCTGATTCTACTTCTTCTGAATCCAAAGCATTTGTGGCAGCGTATGAAAAAGAGTATAAAGCAAAACCGGATGCACCTGCTGTACTTGGCTATGATGGCGCTAAATTGATGTTTGACGCTATTGCTCGTGCTGGGTCTACTGATGGCGCTAAAGTTAGTGCCGCTCTTGCTGCAACTAAAGGGTTTAAGGCAGTTACAGGCGAAACTTCTCTAAATGCTACTCATGATGCTGTGAAGAGTGCGGTTATCATTCAATTTATAAATGGTAAACAAACTTTCCGCGCAACTGTTAAACCTTGAGTTTTTTAACTTAGCTTTCCCTTATTTTGGCTACTTGGGCTGAAGGTAGAGATACCTCCCCTCAAGTAGCCCTTTTTTGTGTTATAATAGCTATTAATACAAAAAAGTTTTGGAGGTTTTATATATGAAGATAGAGCCACAAGAATGGCAGGAATATGTTGACTTTGTTTCTGGGGGAGAATGGCCTATTCCTAGAGGATTGGTCAGCGATTATAATAATTGGCTTTGCCGCGCTGTGGTTGGTCGCGCGTTATATTTTCGGGAGAAAACTGAAGCTGCTATGACGGTACTTAGTACTGTGGTGGATGTTGAACCATCTATGGAAAAACCAAAATCCGGTATGGGCGAAGTAGAACATAAGATTTTATGTATGCGTGATTTGGCCAAGATAGTTTGGCAGCTTATTGAAAATAGCGAGGCGGCCTTAAAGTTTTGGGATGAAGCAGTGCATCTTTGCACTATATGGCCCTACAATTTTAGTAGCGTAGCAAGAGGTGAAATAAGTTATGGTCGCCTGTCTATGCTCTGGGCAGCAGGTAAGTACGATTTGGTAGAGGCTCAGATTAAAGAGATGGCTGCCAACGAGCGTTTTGAAATGTCTGAGTATAATGTAAATAGTTACCGCTATTTTGCGTATAAATTTAGGGCAGAAAGAGAATATGCCGCTAAAAATGTGCATAAAGCCGCACTAATATTTGAAGAAGCTTTTAAATATTATCCTATGTCGGTAGAAGCCAGGCGTGAGGAAAATAAAGCGAAAGCAATGCAAGATATGGAAGACAGGTATCAGAAATTTTTACACATGAGTAAAGTACAATATCTACAATGGGAAGTAGTTGACGATACCAGAGGACCGGTGCGAGGCTAATGGCTAAAATATTTTATTTTACGGGAACCGGTAATTGTTACAGTGTAGCTAACAGGCTGAGCAAAAGATTAAATGCCGAGTTAGTTGCCGTTACGCACTATTTAGATAATCCCTCTGAGGTTAATGACGAGGTCATCGGAATTGTAACACCTGTTTATAGTACTGATTTGCCTCCTATAATGGTAGATTTTTTAGAGAAATTACAATTAAATGGTGCTAAATATATTTTTTGTGTAGCAACAATGGGCGCAATGGCAGGAAGAACTTTATATCATGCGAAAGAAATTTTAAATAGGAGAAAACTAATTTTGCATGCCGGCTTTACAGTGCAGCTGCCTGATAACAGTATAATTTTCCCTTCGGGAATGTTACGTACGCACAAGCTTTTAAAAGCCGAGGCAGAAGCGGTAAATACTATTAGCAGTTTAATTGAAGGCCGTGAAGAAAATTCAGCCGTGATTAAGGATTTCTTTTTCTGGAAGATAGCAGCGGGTATTGGCATGTGGACACTTAGGGTAGTTTTAGATGTTAAGCATAAAAAACTTAATGAAGCTAAATGCAACGGATGTGGTATTTGCGCAAAGATTTGTCAGGCTGGATGTATTAAGATGGAAAATGGGCGGCCAAGTTTTAGCGACGAGGGATGTTTGACTTGTTTTGGTTGTGCTCAGTGGTGCCCTCGAGAGGCAATTAGCTTAGGGCATTTACATCCTATGGGTAAGACCAAGTATGTACACCCAGACGTTACAGTGCAAGATATCGTTGGCAGTAGTGAGTCGTAAAGTAAGTTGGAAAAATAAAAAAACGAGGAATAAAAATGAGTGAATACAATAAAATAAACAAAGAAATTTTGACGGAGTTAGAACAGATAGTAGGCCAAGAGTATGTTTTAACAGCTCAGGAAATTTTAGATAAATATAAAACTGATGAAGAAACAAATCCAAAATATTTTCATAGCCCGGAAGTAGTGGTCCTTCCTAAAACAGCACAGGAAGTAGCTGCTATTGTAAAATTGGCAAATAACTTTTTAATTTCGCTGACAGTAAGAGGTGCCGGTACTAGTCTCGCTGCAGGAGCAATTCCTGTATTTGGTGGTATAGTTCTGCTTATGGAACGCATGAACGAGATAATAGAATTTAATGAAGCAGGTATGTATGCAGTTGTTGAAGCAGGTGTTTCTACTAAGGCAATTCAAGATCTTGCTCATACCAAGGGGTTGCTTTATGCAGGTGATCCGTGTAGCTCAGATAGTTGTATGATTGGCAGTAATCTTGCTACTAATGCTGGAGGCAATAAGGCTGTTCGCTACGGGACGACCAGAGATCAGGTCTATGCGTTGGAGGTAGTTACACCGACAGGTGATATTGTTAATATGGGAGCTCGTTTGCAAAAGAAAACGACCGGATATTGTTTAGAGCAATTAATTATAGGTAGCGAGGGAACTTTGGGTATAATTACCAAGGTGACCTTAAAATTAAAACCACTGTTACCTTACCGTTTTGATATTTTAGCGATTTTTACAGATGTTACCAAAGCTATTGATCTTGTGCCAAAAGTTTTAAAAGCTGGCCTTAATCCAACAAGCATAGAATTTATGGATAATAATTTTGTTCGTTCTACCAATGATTATTGTGAAACTCGTTTGCCTCACTATGAAGATGGCAGTTATATTATTATTACCATCGAAACCTTGACTGAGGAAGAACTAGATATGAAAATGGAGCTTTTAGATGGCATTTGCACTGAAGGCGGAGCCTCTGACGTATTAGAAGCAGATGAACGCGTGTGGAAGCTGCGTCGTAATTGTCAAGAATCTTTGCGCATTATTAGCAAAGTGAATTTAACTGATGACGTGGTTGTACCTTTGGATAAAGAAGCAGAAACCATTAAGTTCGTTATGACCATCGGTAAAAACTATAATTTGCATGTTATGACGTTGGCTCACGCAGGTGACGGAAACTTGCATATTTGTCTGTGCAAGGGCGATTTATCCGATGAGCAGTGGGACAAAGAAGTAGCTCAATTTCATGCTGAAATTTATGCTTTTGCCTACAAAGTAGGTGGCCGTCTTAGTGGGGAACATGGCATTGGAGCTAAGAAAGCGAAGGAACTAGAAAAATATACGGAACCAGGTGAACTTGCTGTCATGAAAACTATTAAAACGGCTATGGATCCCAATAATATATTGAATCCAGGCAAGGTTTTGTTAGTATAAGTAGGGTGGATAGGGTAATGCTTGTTTGCACGCTTGCGAATAATTGCAGGTAGGTGTACAATAGCGGATATATTAAAGTAGAAAGGTAGAATGGTAGCAATGAGAAATTATAATCCTGTAACAAAAGAGGTAATTGAGGCTTTAAAAGCCGTGGTAGGGGCAGAACATGTTTTTGCTGATGCAGAAAGTTTAGAGAAATATAAGACTGATGAAGAAACTGATCCACGTTTTTTCCACACGCCTGAAGCAGCTGTGGAACCTGCCAACGCAGAAGAAGTTGCAGCTGTAATGAAGGTTGCGAATAAGTACATTGTTCCTGTTACACCTCGTAGTGCCGGCACAAGTGTTTCTTGTGGTGCTATTGCCGTATGCGGTGGCATTGTTTTGCTCATGGAGCGCATGAATAAAATTATTGAAATAAATACCGACGCTATGTATATGATTGTTGAGGGTGGAGTGCGCACGGTTGAAATTCAACAAAAGGCCAATGAAAAAGGCTTGCTTTATGCAGGAGATCCTTGCAGCAGTGACAGTTGCCTTATTGGTGGCAATATTGCAACTAATGCTGGTGGCAATAAAGCCGTTCGTTATGGAACGACACGTGATCAAGTTTATTCCATCGAGGTTGTTACACCTACAGGTGATATAGTAGAATTAGGTGCTCGCTTGAAAAAGAAAAGCACTGGTTACTGTTTAGAACAATTAATTATGGGCAGCGAAGGAACTTTGGGTATTATTACGAAAGCAACTTTAAAATTATTGCCGCTTGCTCCTTATAAGCTTGACGTTTTGGCTATTTTTACTGATGTAGAAAAAGCAACGGGGATTGTTCCTATTTTAGTTAAGGCAGGCCTTAATCCTACTAGTGTAGAGTTTATGGATAATAGTTTTGTTCGTAGTGCCAGCGACTTTAGCGAGCTAAAGCTGCCTCATTATGAAGACGGTAGTTATGTTATTATTACTATCGAAACCTTTAACGAAGATGAACTAGAAAGTAAAATGGAACAATTAGATGAATTGTGTAATGCTAATGGTGCTACCGACGTATTAGAAGCAGATGAAAGAGTATGGACTATTCGCCGCAATTGTTTAGAATCTACGCGCGTATTGAGTAAAGTTAGCACTTCTGATGATTTAGTGGTTCCTGTTAACAAAATTGCTTCTACAATTGATTATCTTACAACTTTAGCGAAAAATTATCCTTTCCGTGTATTCACATTAGCTCATGCTGGTGATGGTAATCTGCATTTTCAGATTCTAAAAGGCGATATGTCCGATGAAGATTGGGAAAATTCTTTAGCTAGTTTTCATGCAAAAACTTATCCGTACATTTATAATCTGGGTGGTCGTATTTCCGGAGAACATGGTATTGGTTCTAAGAAAGTTGATCCTATGGAAAAATACACGAACCCTATTGAGATGAAAATGATGAAAGACATAAAGAAGGCGTTAGACCCTAATAATGTACTTAATCCTGGCAAAGTATTCAATATGAAATAGAAAAAAGGTCTTAGAAGTTTACACTTCTAAGACCTTTTTTCTTTGTTTTCCTATCGGGCTGCGATAATAGGCGCTCCCACGGCACATAAAAGTGACCGCTTATCGCTGCTTCCTTCCGGACCTGACGAGGTTCACAGGCTCCTATTGCGCGGGACCAATTACCGCAGTCCGATAGAAAAACAAAAAGCCGCAAATGCGGCCGATTTTTTAATGGCGGAGAGCGAGGGATTCGAACCCTCGGTACGGTTTCCCGTACACACGCTTTCCAGGCGTGCTCCTTCAACCGCTCGGACAGCTCTCCAGGTTGAAAATCATGTTAAAAATATTCAATTGATGCCAAGAAAAAATACCCGCAGTAGTTTTACAACTGCGGGTATTAGTATACCTAATAATAAGGGTATTTGTCAAGATTATTACTAAAAATCGCTTGCTTAAAATTAATCATCGTCTCTAATGCTAGGTAATAGGAGCAACGGTCTATCGGTATTAAGTGCAAAGTTCTGGAAAGTACTGCCAAAAGGCAGGCCTTTAACCATGCCTGAGCCCGTCTTAGCCATTATTACTAGGGAAACGTTTAATTCGTCAGATACTTTTCGTATCTTTTTTGAGGCGGAGCCTTTTTCTATAACGTAGGAGGATTTTACACCAAAGATTTTCACTTCTTCAACTAGTTCTGAAAGTTTTTGCCGACCTAAGGTCATTTTATGTTCTAGTTCTTCAGAGCTTCGATTTTGTTCTACAACGTGGATAAAAACAACCTCTTCAACATATTCATGCAAGGCACGAATAAAATCAAGTGCTACTAAGGATTCTTTGGAAAAATCGGTGGCGATGAGTATTTTGTTTAATAGGGGACAAGAATGATTTTCGTTATAAATGCTGCCAATAAAAAGCGGATAGTTGGACACGCGAGCTAAATCAAGGGTAACGCTACCCATGAAAGTGGTGCGTAATAAACCTTTGTCGTGAGATGCTACCAATACTAGGTCACAGCCATTATTTAAGGCCATCTCATGAATGTCTTGAAAAACCTCCCCCTTAAGTTGAGGTGTTGATACAGTAACATTTTCATAGCAAGCCTGACGTAGTTTCGTCACTAAATTTTCTAATTGTAGACAGACATTGGTGTCGGGTTCGTCTTCAACCAAAAAATGTACCAATATCACTTCAGTTTCAATAT
>JAQVYX010000067.1 GCA_029004715.1 Acidaminococcaceae bacterium
CTATATACTGAAGATAAACCTATTATAGCTCGGGAAATTATGTTTTCATCACGAAACCTGTTATTTAAAGTATGCAAAAGGTCATCTGTATAATTGTCCAATATATAGGCGAAATCAGATTTGGTATAAGCATCTATATTGTGATGTAGGGTATAAAAGTCCTTTTGGTTATAGTAAGTGTATAAAAATCTCCAAGCATGCAAATTAGTTTTCATCCAAGCAGATTCGCTCTTAAATAATTCATTAAACTGTTCTACAGAGGCTATTTCTTTTATATTTGTGTAGGGACGCCTTACTCTCACAATAGGTTTCTCTTCTTTAAAGAAGAATTCCGGAGTTACTTTTTCCCCGAAGAACATGTCATCATTGGCATAAAGAAACTTTTCAGACAAACCCGGTATCAAATGCATTCTATATTCTATAGCAAGAGAGTTAAAAGTCGGGATAATCTCAGGCGGTAATATTTGTGAATGATCTACCACCGTAACTTTTTCATATGCTCGATTTAGCCATGCAGGACATTGCCTGTCGGTAACTATAAAAACATGATTAAGCCAAGGGGCATTTTTTTCCAAGGAACGCAGCGAATACTTTAGTTCATCGTTTACAGAAAAACGTTTTTCTCCCAAGACTTCTTCATCAAACACTACTTTTTCTTGCATTGAGTATTTTTTCTTGTCTGCACTAAAGCGCCCATCACTACCATCACACCACAAATATACAATATCTATTGGTTTCAAGCTTTCACCTCATAAGTATGTTTTTAACCAGCTCTTCTTGACTATACTCCTTATTAGTGTGAATGTCAACGAAAAAGTGAGCCACTCGCTCATGAATTTTTGAGCCACGAGTGCTCATGAAAAAGTGAGCCATTGCTCACCAATTTTTGAGCCACTTGCTTTAGCTCTTTTTCTGCATTGTTGCTTTTAATCTGTAAGACTCTCCATTCATGTCTAAAATATGAGAGCGAAAAGTAAGCCTATCAATTAGGGCCGCTACCATTGTTGTGTTCTCAAACAGCTCTGTCCACTTGGAAAATAGCAGATTGGTTGTCACAATGGTACTGCTTTTCTCACTCCTGTCAGAAATAACCTTGAAAAGCAGTTCCGACTGGTGTCTGTTAAAACTAAGATAGCTTAATTCATCCAATATAAGCAAATCAGCTTTAGCTAAGACCCTTTCTAATCTACCAAGCTGGTAGTTGTCTCTTGCTTCGCATAGCTCTGTGGACAATGTTGCTGCATTTTTAAATAATACATTAAAACCCTGTGTACAGGCGTTTAACCCTAAGGCAATGGCAAGATGGGTTTTGCCACGGCCTGGGTTTCCAATCATCACAATGTTTTGCCTTTCTTGTACGAATTTACAGGTTCCAAGTTCTTGTAAAAACACTGAAGAAACGGCCCCATTGAGCTGTTTTGTATCAAATTCATCCATCGTTTTTAAATAAGGAAAGCCGGCTTTTCTCAGTCTTCTGCGGTTTTGGTTTTCCTGTCTGGAGGCACTTTCTGCTTTCATCAATTCCAACAATAGGTCGCTAAAACCATTTGCGGGATCTGTCTGGCGCAATATTTCTTCGTATTCAGCGAAGGTGGGTATCTTCAGATGCTTTGCGTATAGTTTAATCTGTTCTTCCACAGCGTTCATCAAATATCACCTGCTTTTTTGTGAAGAAAGTAGTCATATACATTTAAATCAACAGGTTGAACATATACCAGATCTTTAATAACCCTTGATCTTTGCTGAAGTGGTATCTTAGCCATTACAACATCGCAGCCTTCCTCCATGCAACGCTGGAGAAGTTCTGTAACTTCTTTTGCGGTAATGTCTTGTTTGGACAGCCAATCAAGAAAATATGCAGGAAGATTGTTCTGCACAGGTCTTGCATAAAGAATAGAGCGACCTTTTCTACCTAAAAGTGAAAGATAATGTTTAAGGTCATAAACAGTTTTTTTCTTCTCAAAACAACGGCAATGGCTGGCAACAAGCTTTCCTTCGGAATATATTTCAACAGCTTCAGGCTTAGCTTTTATGGAAACCTGTTTCCCACAATATTCGCAAGGAACAGAGTAGTTGTTCGTGTCAAAACGAATTGTACTAAACCTGTCTACTCGAGCGGTTGAGCGTTTAGCAGGATCAAAGGCGTAACCCGGTAGCATAAATAATGCTTTCTGTTCTTCTCTAAGCATTATACCTACGTTTTCTTCTTTGCCGCGAATTTGGTGGCTTAAATATTCATAGCATTTTTCCTTAAGCTTCACATTTAGTTCTTCTATGTTTTTAACTCTAGGTATTGGAACGCACACATTGCGCCTAATATAACCAACCAGTCCTTCAACAAGACCTTTTTCATTACCAGAAGCTGGATTGCAGAATACTGCTTCAAAGCCATAGTGTGCTGCTAATGCTGTATATCCGGCTTGTTTATTAGCGTTAGCACCAAAACCGTCTTTAACAGCTACTTTCCCGTTATCAAAAATAACGTGCTTAGGAACTCCTCCAAAGTATTGAAAGGTATGGACAAATGCATCCAGGAAGCTTTCTTCATTTTGGCGATGGTAAGCTAAAACAAAAGGTGCGCTGCTGTAGCACATTTTGGCGCAGAATAAGTTAATGACAGTTTTAGCATCATTTAAGTATACTGTGGCTTCGCCCCAGTCAACTTGCATGGCATCTCCTGGTGGAAAAGCCAAGGGTACAAATGGTTCTGCGGTTTTATTTCGCAGGTCTTGTACAAGACGGCGTATGGTAGATTCACCACCAGTAAAGTTGCATTCGTAAACTAACCGGTCGTAAATACGTTTTGCAGTATGATGTTGCTTACGAAACCTAACAGTTTCGTCTGTTTCCAAGCAACTACGCACAAAGCGAATGATATCTTCAGTTAAGATAGCCGCATCACGACTGTAGCCTTTGCGTTCCCATGGTACTGAATCACCATCCCAGTATTTCTTAACAGTATTTCGAGAGATATGTAAGTTCTTGGCAATTTGTCGTTGGCTTAAATTCTCTAAACGCATTTTCCTTATTTCCTTGTACATTTCCATTGTAATAACCACCTTGTCCACCTCCAATCATAGCTTAATGCTATTATAGGAGATTTAATTTGGTGGCTCAAATATTCATGAGCGTTTTGTATCAAAATGGCTCACTTTTATATTAGCGTTTATACTTATTAGCAAGGATTAAATTTTCTCTATATTGCCCAATATTATTGGTAAAATTATTAACAAATTCTTCTAATTGGTGGGTAAATTTTTGCTCACTATCCATTTGCACTGTTGCACCAATTTTATATTTAAACAAAACTTCGGGATTTATCTCCGGAGAAATTAGCACCGGTTTGTAAAATCCTATGGCATTAAAAAGCATGGCACTCCAATGGTAGCGATAGCGCTCCGCAGCATACGGCATAATAATAACATCCACACCTAACAATGCCTTTTGCCAGTCAGCTCCTATTAAATTTTTATGCCAAAATATTATATTTTTATATTTTTCATATTCCTTGGCATAGCTTACAAATGCTTCGGCGTCTTCCGGTTTTGCAGTTGCCCCCTGAATTATAAGTTCTACCGGAATATTAAAATGAGCCCGAACAAAGGCATCTAAGAAAAACACCAAATTTTTTTCTCTGCGAAATTGTCCAAAGAAACCTATTTTTAGGGGAAGGACTATTTTTATATCTTTTTCTACGATTAGATTTTGAGGTTTGAAAACAGGCGGCATTATAAGCTGCAAATTTTCTAAGCCACTATTGGCAAAGTCATTGCGCAAGGTTATAATACGCAAATTAATATTTTTATAGGGTAAACATTTAGAAGCTTGTTTTATAAAATTGTTTTTTTCCTGAGGATTAATACCATGAAAAACAAAATATATGGGTATGGGGGAATGCTTTAATTTACTGTTACACAAGGTTCTTAAATAGCGATAGGTAGCCGTTGGTATGATTATAGCATCACACTTTCCCGCTTTAGCTTTAGCATAAGCAGCATCAAACCACGCAATACGACGCTTCTCTCGCAAAATGGAAAGCAATATCTTTTTTAATCTGCCGACACCAGCATAGGTAACAGCCTCTCCCCCTTCTAAATATTCTATGTCCACGCCATAATCAACCTTAAAGGGAAAGTACTCCGGTACATAAAAACAAGTTTTATGCCCCTGTTTTTGCAATTCATCTACTAAAATTCTATCAAATTCTACCTCGTGTCCAGCAGGCATTATAATACTTTCTAGAATTGCTATCCGCATATTTTTTGCCGCCTCTACAAATTCATTTTAACACTCACTACACAAATGGCTTTGTTATTATCGCGTTGTAGTATCTAGTTTTATTGCCTAATATAAACATCATCCAAGAATTCTTAAGTTTCTATATTATAACATTTTGTGGCATATCCGTGAAATAAAATATGCAAGATTGTGCTATAATAATATGGTTGTATAAATGTCATTGCTATCATTTTGGGTATTGATAACATCTTCTCGAAAAAAGGATAATGACTATATTAAAATTAAGGGGCCTCCACATGTCACAATTTGATTTCCAATCATATTTATGTACATCTTTAGTTCTGTATATTTTTTCCTATGTTTCTTATTATCTCTTATCTCCTGGAATCGGTAACAAAGAAAAATTCTTGCAAATGCGACGTTTTCTTCCCTGTGCCTTAGTTGCTGCCTTACCTGCGTCTTTGGCTGGGTTTAACCTTTTCTCAAGCATTTTCTTTTTGCCACTAACAACTGGTTTACTTTGGTGTTTTACTTTTCCTGCTTTATACTATATAAACAAACACAAAACCACAACATTTTTCACTTGGCATTTTGATTTCGCCTTTGGTTTGTATATTATAGCTTGGTTAAGCAGTTTAGAAATTTTGTTTTCCGGGCATGGCTTCATCTCCTATTTTTGGGCAATATTGGTCTCTATAACAGAATTTTTCTTGCTGCTCATAGTCTTATTCGAGTTATTCTACTATATTATTTACCAAACAGTTATTTCTGAAAATGGGCTTATGGTGCTTATTGAGACACATATGTTAGAGGTCAAAGAATACTTAACCGGTCTGCCTATAACTCTAGTTTTAGCAGCCTCAATTATAGTAACCGGCATGCTAACATATATTTTTTATTTTAATCTAATCATAATGGCATTACCTTTAATGTCCAAACTTTCTAATACTGGTTTAGTCATAATGATTATTCTCTTGTGTTATCTCACTTTTTACTTGTGGCGCCCCGTACCTGAAAAAGGTCTTTTTGCCCGTACGGGCCTTATCGAACTTTATATAGATGTTAAAAATTATATAAGTTCTGCCAGCCTATACAAAGAACATCACTTGTCCCACTTAAAAGAGTTGTCTGTTTCCACTAATATGAACAAACTCTCTAGTCCACACACCATTATATTAGTTATTGGCGAATCTGCTTCTCGCACGCTTATGAGTGCATTCACTACCTTGAAAGTAAACACCACTCCTTGGCTTAAAGAGCACGCCACAGATGAAGATTTTTTCTTGTTCTCTCATGCGTATACCTGCTGGGGACAAACTGTACCTTCCTTGGAGCGCGCCTTAACAGAATTTAATCAATACAATGATAAAACTTTTAATAAGTCTTTTTCCATTATCGATATTGCCAAAAAGGCAGGTTATACTACTTGGTGGTATAGCAATCAGGGCTATCTAGGCTCTTCGGCTACTCCTGTTACTTTGGTAGCCCAATCGTCAGATATATCTCGTTGGACGCTCCAAGATGCAAATGTAAAACAATACGATAGTGCCTTATTAGACTACTTGAAAAAAATCCCTACTAATAGAAATAATTTCATTGTTCTTCACTTAAAGGGCAGCCACTATAATTATCAAAGTCGTTACCCTAAAAGTTTTGCAAAATTCGGAAATCCCTCTAAGTATAATGTGGTTGATAATTACAATAATTCTATTTGTTACACAGACTATATATTGCAAGAAATTCAACAGTATGCCGCTGAAAATATGAATTTGCACAGCATGGTTTATTTTTCTGATCATGGGGATGTACCTAATCGTCGGCGGCAACCTGACTTTTCAGGGTTTGGTGGCTTGCGTATTCCTCTATTTGTCTATTTATCAGCGGAATATAAAAAAATGTTTCCGGACACTGCTAGAGCACTACGTAATAACACAGATAAATATTTTACCAATGATTTAATTTATGAATTAATGTGTGGTTTATTACAAGTTAAATCCGGAAACTATGATTCAAAAAACAGCATTGCCACAGAAGACTATAAATGGTCTAGGGAAACTTTGCGGACCAATTTAGGTAAAACACTTTTGACAGAAGATACTACTGAAGATAATAAAGTATAGTTTTCTAAAAAAAATATACCCGACAAGTAATTTGTCGGGTATATTTTAGGTGTTTCCATTTGTACTTGTCTATACTCATTGATTTCATATCTCCAATACGAGGCCTTTATTTTAGCAATTTTTGCCAAAAGTCAGCTAGTTTTAGTCTCATTACTTGCCTTCTGATAGACCGATGTTTCCTCCGATAATCAAATTGTGGCATTATTACCTTTTTAAAAGCAGTAAATTGCAAATATTTATAATACTGCTCATTAAATTTTTGATAAATTTTATATTCCCACGGTTTATAGCCACCGGCATAGTGAAATATCGCTGGATTTTCCCTAGCCTTTATTGCTTGTTCCCTATAGGCAGAATTTAGCAATATTTTCGGAAGTAATTCAAAAACCGGTGGTATAACATTCCAATTTAAGGGCAGTTGAAACCAATTACCACTAAAAATTTTATTTAAAGCATCTTGATCATGATTGGGAAAATTATTTTCCAGCGCTAGTTTAATAACTTTTTCCGCATAATGTTCCTGTCGCCACAGTTCTAAGTCCATTATCATTACACCTGAATTAAAATACGGTTCTTTTGTGGCCAAGCCTACTTTTTCCAATTTTTCACGGCGTTTTCTCTTAGAAGCCATAATACCCAAATCACACACGGCTGCCAGTGGTTTACCCTGCATATCAGTATTCCACATGTTTATTATGTCATCATAAACTAGGAGATCACCATCTAAATATATTATCTTTTTAATCTCCTTGCTAAGCACATTAGGAATATCTAGACGAAAATAGCAGGTTCTGCTAATTTGCCCACTTACAAAACCCTGCGCAAGGTTTTCATTACTAAGCTTAATAAATTGTACAGTACTCCCAAATTGCTCAACTGTAAGCTTTAACTTTTTGCAGTTTTCGTCTCCAATATCGTCACCCATAATATAAAAACGAATATTACTTGGATGCGCTGTATTTTTCAGTATTGAAGTCATTGCCACTGCTGTGTGTTGTGCATAATTGTTATCAGTCGCAAAACAAATATTAACTTGCTTTTTCATGCTTGTAACCTCGCTTAAAAAGTGTATAATAAAATACTTGATGTATATAATATATCATAATGTCCATAATTAGCAACATCAACTATACTAACCGCCCTGAACATTACTTTATTTAATTAATTTACTATTTTAAAAAATATGGAGTGAAGTCTATTGTATAGTAACAATTCAATCTTATTTATCGGTCATAGTATAACGCACTACGCAAATAGTTTTTCTACAGCGTTATCTACCTTAGGATTTAATATCATAGAACCTAAAAAACTTATATACCACTATCCTAAGCCTTGGGAAAAGCTATGTGGCAAAGAAAAATATAATAAAGTTTTTTTAGCAAAGCAAAATGCTATTAATATTGCGACCGTGCTAAAAGCAAAACCCAAATTTGTTTTTATTGTTAATCACCGCTGGGTTGATGAAAGTTTTTTTGCAGCATGCAAAGAAGAAGAAATTCCCGTTTATGGTTATCTTATGGACTCTGTGCGTTGGTTTGGGTTTGCCCTAAAGCATGCTCATTTATATACAAGCCTTTATTCTTATGAACCTAGCGACCAGCAAATTGCCCTTCCAAATGGCAAACGTATACACTACCTTCCTTTAGGCTTTAATCCTAATATTTTTAACACTAGCAGCATTCCTAAAACAAAGAAATGGGACCTATGTTTTGTTGGCACTTTAGATAAACGTCGGTTATGCCTTTTGGAACGTGCAGCAAAATATGCCTTTGAGCATAAATTGAAAATGGTCGTATATACCAGTATACAATTAAAAAAAATCCCACACCTTTGGTTAGCGCCAAAAATATTAGTACGCAGGCTTACTTTTTCTTGTAAATATCCCCATCTATATCGTTGCATTATTAATAAACCTATAAATGCTGACCAGTTAGCTGCATTATACAAAACAACAAAAATTTGCTTAAATATTACTCAAGGGCGCCACAATGGTATGCATACAGGTCCAAATCCCCGTACATTCGAAATACCGGCTTGTGGGGCATTTCAATTATTAGACAATGGTCATTTATATGGAACTGCTATCATTAATGAAAAACACTTAGTTGAGTTTACTGATGAAGATGACCTTTGTGCTAAAATTGGTAAATATATCAATAATAATGCTTTGCGAGAAAAAATATCTAAACAAGGTTGTAACGTTGTTAATGAAAACTATACAATAAATGCCATTGTTAAAAATATATTAGAAAATGAGCATTTACTATAATATTTAACTTATATATAACATTTGTGCTATTTTGACATATTTTTTTCACATTTTCACCTTTTTTTTGCCATAAATATATTTTACACTAAAGTTGTGATGAGGACTACCCCTCCTTATCATGATTTTCCCCAGTATCATAACACAACTTCCTTTTTTGAAAAAGAGCATTGCTCCCAGCAATGCTCTTTTTCGTTGCACAAAAAAAGGCACTACCAAAATGATAGTGCCCTACAATTTTACAAACTTTATTACCTAGGTAAGATCAAGAGCTTTATTGCCGTTCTTTCATCTCCATCAATCACGATATCAATAAATACTGGTATACAAACCA
>JAQVYX010000068.1 GCA_029004715.1 Acidaminococcaceae bacterium
CCATAGAAAAACCAGGAACTGTAACTACACGCACTATTTTCTCATATTTTTCGCCAAAAAGAGCTGTTGCACCCAGTTTCTTTGCGTTTTCTATTTCTGTTTCCATTATATTAACATCTAAAGCCGCCAAAATTTTATCATTAACGATATTTTCTATTTCCACCAATTCTTGTTCTGTTACAGGGGAAAAATGGGAGAAATCAAAACGTAAGCGATCAGGACCAACATAACTTCCTGCTTGATTAACATGTTCACCTAAAACTTGTTTTAAAGCCGCATGCAACAAATGTGTTGCTGTATGGTTTCTAGCAATATCATTTTTACGCTTCATATCTAGCGCAAATTTCACTTTTTCTCCCACTACCAAACTTCCTTCAGTAACGGTACCAATATGAATAGTTACTCCATCCGGAAGTTTTTTAGTAGTTTCAACATGCAAAATACCTGCAGTTGCAAGCAAGCGACCGGTATCGCCTAATTGCCCGCCACCTTCAGCATGAAAAGCAGTAGTGCTCAAAACAACGACCACCTTTTTGCCATCTTCAGCCGTGTCTATAGGTTGAGGATCACCGGCCGGATAAATAGCCACTATTTCTCCGGCACTAGCAGCTTCATTAACAGTAAGAGCTCCAACGTCAATACCTCTAGTATTATAAATAACAGGTCTGCCGGCTTTATCATTTCTAGCAGTGCGGGCACGATTTTTCTGTTCAGCCATAGCTTCATCAAATCCTGGTTTATTCATGGTCAGCCCCTGCTCTTCCAAGATTTCTGCGGTCAATTCCCAAGGGAAACCAAAAGTATCGTATAATTTAAAGGCAGCTTCTCCATTTAATTCATTTACACCATTTTTGTGCATAAGAGTTATTTCTGCATTAAGAATTTCGGTGCCTTGCTGCAAAGTTTGCAAGAAGCGAGTCTCTTCCATTTCTACAACTTTTTGGATATAAGTCTTCTTTTCTACCAAATCCGTGTAGTGTTCACCATACATAGCAATGACCACATCCACTGCTCCATTTAAAAACATCTTGTCTATACCTAATAAACGTCCGTGGCGCACAGCTCTACGCAAAATTCTGCGCAATACATAACCACGGCCCTCGTTCGATGGTAAAATACCATCACCAATCATAAAGGTCATACTGCGAACGTGGTCAGCAATTACTTTTAAAGAAATATCCGTTTTCTTATTTACGCCATATTGGACTTTAGCAAGATTGGCGGCATATTCAATGATAGGGAATATTAAGTCTGTTTCAAAATTAGAAGGTTTGCCTTGTAAAACAGAAGCAATGCGTTCTAAACCCGCCCCAGTATCAATGTTTTTATTAGCAAGTGGCGTATAAGTGCCGTCTTCATTTTGATTATATTGCGTAAATACCAAGTTCCATAGTTCTAAAAAGCGATCACAATCACAGCCTACCGCGCAAGTTGATTTACCACAACCACGTTCTTCACCTAAATCAATATGAATTTCAGAACAAGGTCCACAAGGACCGGAACCTATTTCCCAAAAATTTTCTTCTAAACGTACAATACGTTCTGTTGGCAGTCCAACCACATCATGCCAAATAGCAAAAGCTTCATCATCCTCGGTATGAATAGTAACCCAAAGTTTATCAGCAGGGATTTCTAGCTCTTTAGTGAGAAATTCCCAACTCCAAGGAATAATTTCTTTTTTAAAATAATCGCCAAAAGAAAAATCACCCAACATTTCAAAATAGGTATGATGTCTAGCAGTTCTACCAACATTTTCAATATCACCCGTGCGCACACATTTTTGACAAGTAGTAATACGCGGAGAGGGCGGTTTCATTTTTCCTGTAAAAAATGGTTTAAAAGGTGCCATACCGGCACCTATAAGTAACAAAGTAGGGTCATCTTGAGGAATCAAGGATGCACTTGGGAGTACCAAATGCCCTCTTTGGGCAAAAAAGTCTAAGAAACGCTGTCTAATCTCATTTCCCGTTAAATTTTTCATTGCTTTCGCTCCTAACATATATCTAAAAACATAGGTAAATTATATAAAATTTGTAACTACCTGTCAATGAAAGCACTTGAATCACTTAGAGTTTAAAGTTCTTTAGCCAAAAACAAATTGTTAGCAAACAAAATGTCAAAGGTCCGGATATATTCCGGACCTTGATATTTTATAATTTTATTCCTTCGGTAATAATTCCTCCGCCAAGGCAGATGTCGTTATCATAAAAAACTGCATATTGTCCAGGTGCCGGTCCTCTAAGAGGCGTAACAAAATTTACTATAGCCTGTTTTGCATTTGCGCCGGGTGTAATAACAGCTGCGACAGGTTTAGCATTATAACGAATTTTTACCGTACACGCTAAAGGCGCTTTTAAAATACTTCCGTCGCTAAAAACCAACTCATCTGCAACTAGTGCTTTGCACAAGGCTTCCTTCGCAAACCCTAGTACCACCTGGTTTTTTATTTTATCAACACTTAATACGAACAGTGGTTCCTTAGCTGCCAGCCCCAGCCCTTTACGTTGCCCAACAGTATAATGGCTAAGTCCTTTGTGTCTGCCTAAAACTTCGCCACTGCTAGACACAAAATCTCCCGGGTAATCATCATGCTCACTGTATATATGCAAAAAACGGTGATGATCATTGTCCGGTATAAAACAAATTTCTTGGCTATCTTTTTTAGAAAATACCGGTAGCTGCATTTCTTCAGCCAGTTTACGCACCTGAGGTTTATCATATTCACCTAGGGGAAATAATGTATGTTGCAATATTTCTTGCTGTAAATGATAGAGAACGTAACTTTGGTCTTTGGCTAAGTATTTTGCTCGTTTTATCCGCAAATTCCCCTGGGCATCCTTGCCCAAACGCACATAATGCCCTGTAGACAAATAATCACCACCTAGTTCCATGGCTTTTGTGTACAGAGCTCCAAATTTCAGTTTTTGGTTGCAATATACACAAGGGTTAGGTGTTCTGCCAGCTGCGTATTCTTGCAAAAAATTATCTACAACGGTATTTTTGAAAATATTCGTAAAATCCACCACATGATGCTCTATACCTAAAAGTTTAGCAACTTCAGCAGCATCTTTTTCCGCTGTGAAATTATCTTCTTGTGTAATATCCCGCCATAAGCGCATAGTAAGACCAATAACTTTGTATCCTTCTTGTAAAAATAAGGCCGCTGCTACCGAGCTATCCACACCACCGCTCATAGCAACCACTACAGTTTTTTCATTCATTTTCTACCATCCTTAAAAAGACAGTAAAATTACACCCACTGTCCTATGTATTTTATATTCCATACATTGTTTTACACATTTCAATGCCGGTTTTAGTTTTAAATATACGTCGTACTACGTTTTTTATAGTATCTTTGGAACAACTATCTTCATAAAAATTAGCTAAGAAATCCGCCTCTACCAACAACTGGTAGTCAATACCGTCTATATCGTTATAAGTATGGTGATGTCCTACCAAATAACAAACCCTCTCAATTGCAGCCATATCATAGTGCAGTTTAAGCAACAACTCTCTAGCCACCTGTGGTCCTTCTTGTTCTTGATACTTACCTGTACAGTGTCCTTTGCCATACTTTTTTTCTCCATTTTTTATGCCGCAATCGTGAACTAAAGCTGCCGTCTCTAATAGAAATAAAGTATTTGTTTCCAGCTCTTCCGCTACCCCTAGCATTTTAGCAAAAGCATGCACTTTAATAAAATGCTGAATACGTTTTGCGTCTCCGCTCATATAGATCAGCATAATATTAGTTAAAGTTCCTATTTTATCCATATAATTACCCTCATAGCTTAAAATTTATTACCGGCAATTTATTTTTCACTAAAAAGTGCCTCAACAAATTCTTCCGGTTGGAAAGGTCTAAAGTCCATCATTCCTTCTCCTACGCCAATCCATTTAACGTCTAGACCTAATTCTTCTTTAATGGCAATAACTACTCCACCCTTAGCCGTGCCATCAAGCTTAGTTAAGACAACTCCTGTAACTTTCGCGGTTTCTAAAAACACCTTAGCTTGTGAAATAGCATTTTGCCCGGTGGTAGCGTCTAGTACTAAAAGCGTTTCGTGAGGAGCCTCCGGTATCTCTCGTTGAATAACTCTATGCATTTTATCTAATTCTTTCATTAAATTAGATTTATTATGCAAACGTCCTGCCGTATCTATAAAAAGGATACCCATATTACGAGCTATAGCTGCTTTAACACCATCAAAAACAACTGCTGCGGGGTCTGCTCCTTCTCCATGAGCAATGACTTCCACTTGGGCACGCGCACCCCATATTTTCAACTGCTCGGCAGCTGCTGCACGAAAAGTATCTCCTGCTGCAATCATAACTTTATAGCCCATTAATCTGTAATAGTTGCTTAACTTCCCAATAGTAGTGGTCTTGCCCACTCCATTAACACCAACCACTAAAACTACCGACGGATGCCCGCTTAAATGCATCCTTTGCCCTGCATTTTGCAGCAATTGTACTATGAATTTTTTTAAAAAAGGCATAACTTCTTCTGGCTTGGTGATTTCCCTTTTGACAATGGCTTTGTGCAAAGCCTGCATGATTTTTTCTGTAGTTTTCATGCCTACATCACCGGCAATAAGCAACATTTCCAGTTCTTCTAAAAAATCATCGTCTAACTCCACGGAACCACCTATAAGTTCTTCAATTCGCTCTGTAAAATTTTCCCTGGTTTTACTTAATCCTGTTTTTAGTTTTTCAAAAAAATTCATATTTACTCCATTTCCGCTAACTTTACAGACAAGAGTTTAGAAATACCAGACTCTTCCATGGTTACTCCATGCAGAACGTCAGCTGCTTCCATTGTGCCTTTTCTATGGGTAATAACAATAAATTGTGTTCCTTTAGTAGCATAATCTTTCAAGAAATTAGCAAAACGATCAACATTAGCCTCATCTAGGGGTGCATCAATTTCATCAAGAATAGAAAAAGGTGCCGGTTGATAACTAAGCAGCGCAAAAAGCAGAGCAATAACTGTTAAGGCTCGTTCCCCACCGGAAAGCAAAGCTAAATTTTGCAGTTTCTTACCTGGTGGTTGTACAACAATTTCTACTCCTGCTTCTAAAATATCTCTGCCATTTTGCATAACGATTTGTGCACTGCCTCCACCAAATAGTTTTGTATAGCAGAGACCAAAGTACTCGTTTATTTTTGTAAAAGCTTCCCTAAAACGTTTAGACATATCCGTGTTAATGCCCCCGATAACGTCTTCTAATTGTTCTTTAGCTTCACACAAATCCTTATACTGTTTATCTAAAAATTCAAAGCGTTCACTTACTGCTTTGTATTCTTCAACTGCCGCCATATTAATTGTGCCCAAGCCTTCAATATCACGCTGTAAGTTCAGCTCTTGTTTACGCAAAACCGTATCAGACAAATCAAGGGTTATTCCCTGTACCCTTGCTTCTTCCGGTGTCAATTTATGAGCATTTTCCATTTGCTCCAAAGCACCTTCATATTCTGTCAACTGTTTAACCTTTTCCAGTTCCACAGTATGCAATTTTTGTTGACATATATATAACTGCTTCTTAGCCTCGTCTAATTCTTCTTGTGCCAAGGCTTGTTTGTCAGCTAAAGCTAATCTTTTCGCTAAGAATTCTTCTTTACCGTCACCGGTTATTTTTAATTCTTCTACTAGAATTTGTTGCTCTTTAGCCAATTCTGCCTGTTTGTTCTTGGTAGTTTCTATAAGTCCTTGGGTCTTTACCCTTTCCTCTTCGTTCTCTACTATTTCTTTTTGCAAGCGGCTTACTTCTGTATCCACTTGCTTCATACGTTCTTCTATCACACTTGTGCGCGCCTTCATACTTTCCAAGTTTACCATAGCATCTTGATAATGTGCGTTTATAAGAATCTGATGACGTTTCGCCTCTTCCAGGTCTTTTTGCAGTTTATCTGCACGTGCCTTACCTTCAGCGTCATTTTTTTCTAATAATGCCAATTGTGGAGCTAGTTCAGTAATGCGTTCTTTAGCTACCATAAATTCATGACTATGGTTAGTACGTTCTTGGGTCAAAAGGGTGATATTTTCCATATGTTGACTTTTTTCTGCGGTTGCGCGATCAATAAAAGCCACTAGTTCTGCTTGTCGTATTGCATTTTTTTGCAATATGGCACTAAATTCTTCCAGCTTAGCATCAAAACCCTTAATAAGTTCTTCTTGCTCTTCAATGGCTTCTTGTGCCAACAAAAGTTCTTTATTATGTTCTTCTAAGGTTTGTTCTGTTTTTTCCATTTCTTGCTTGCGTGATAAAAAACTCGTGGCACCTGTTTGTTTTTGGCCGCCACTCATAGAACCTCCGGCTGAAATAACATCGCCGTCTAAAGTAACTACACGTACTCTCATATCTGCCATTTTGGCTGCCTCAAGTGCTCTATCCATATTTTCGGCTACAAAAACTTGGCCCAAAAGAAACTTTGCAGCCTTGGTAACCTCTGCACTACAAGAAACAAACTCAGATGCTAACCCTAGCACTCCCGGCATAGCAAGAATTTTTTTATACTGCGCACTTATTTCCCTTGGCCTAACTGTATCCAAAGGTAAAAAAGTAGCGCGCCCACCTCTGTTATTTTTTAAATAAGCAATAGCCAGCTTAGCTGTCGCGGCATCGGTAGTTATTAAGTTTTGCACTGCGCCGCCCAAAGCCGTTTCAATTGCCGTAACATATTTATCCTGTACTTGAAAAAGCTCTGCTACTGCTCCTAAAATTTGTGGGCGCCAATTTTCCTTGGTATTTAAAAGCACCTTAACACCACGGCTAAAGCCTTCGTGCTCCCTTTCCATGGTTTCCAGTACGGATAGACGTGCTTCTAATTTTTCAATTGCCTTATTAATCATGCCACGCCGGTTAAAGCGCTCGTGCAACTTGGCAGCCTCTGTGTTTTTTTGCTCCTTAACTTTGTTGCCTTCTATCTTAATAATAGTTGTATTACTGTTAATTTTTGCCTGTTCTTCCAATAGCGAATCATACCTCTGACTTACTTCCGTATAACGCTCTTCGGCCTTAACGATGTCATTTTTAAGCTGCTCTCTTTGTCGTTGCAAACGTGCTTGATTTTGTTCCAAACTGCGAATATCATTGCGCAAATCAACAATCTTTTGCATGCTTGCAAATACTGAAGACTTAAAACCACTTAATTTTTCTTCCAAATCCGCAATTTCTTCTTCGATTTCATTTTTTTCTTGGCCACACTTATTGGCCGATATTTGCGCAATTTCCCTATCTTTATCTAATTCATCATATTGTGCAACAATAGTTTGAAAATTCTTCTCCATGTTAACTAACTGTTCTTGCAATTTACCTTTAGCCGTAGTTATACGTTCAACCGCTCGTTGACTCTGGGCAATTCTCTCCCCTAATACAGCTTCGCTACCATGTAATATTTCTATTTTTTTCTCTTTTTCAGCTAGTATTGTCTGCAACTGATTATATTCTTCATTTAATTTATCTAATTCTAATTTTAAAGCCATACCGTCAGCTTCTTTTACACTAACGTTAGTACTAATTATATTATTTTTTGCTGCTAGTTCCTCAAATTTTTCCGCCAATTTATTTTTTACTAATTCAATGTTTTCAATCCGATGCACAAATTGGGTAACCTGTACTTGGCGTAACTGTTTAGTAAACTCTAGATATTTTTCAGTCGTAGCGGCTGCTGCATGCAAAGGTTCAATACGACTTTCAATTTCAGATTTAATATCATTTATGCGCACCAAATTAGAGGCTGTGTCGTCTAATTTACGCATGGCCTCTTTTTTACGCATACGGTATTTAGCAATACCAGCAGCTTCTTCAAATATAGCACGCCGTTCTTCCGGGCGGCTATTTAATATTTCGTCAATTTTATTCTGCCCAATAACAGCCATAGAACCTCGTCCTAGACCTGTGTCAGACAAAAGGGTAATAATATCTTTTAAACGGCAAGCTTTTTTATTAATAAAATATTCACTGTCACCACTACGATAAACACGACGGCAAATACTCACTTCGTCAAAATCCAGAGCAAGAGCATGGTCAATATTATCAAAAACCAAATTAACCTCAGCCATACCCAAGGCCCTGCGAGCAGTACTGCCGGAAAAAATAACATCTTCCATTTTACTGCCACGCAAATATTTGGCACTTTGCTCACCCATAACCCAGCGAATAGCATCGGATATATTACTTTTGCCACTGCCATTAGGCCCAACTATAGCTGTAATGCCATCTTCAAAACTTAGTTCTACTTTTTCTGCAAAGGATTTAAAGCCATGAGCCTCAAATGATTTTAAACGCACGTTAACACCGACCCTACACAATTTTTCTTACTAGTATCTGTAACCTCCCGCAGCTCTATTTGAGAATAAAATTAGGGTAATAGAGCACTATAACTTTATTCTTCAAGTTCACTAAGGGTTACTTCATCTACCCCTTCTATTTCCAGCAAAGAAACATCTACCGCTTCTTTACGTGCCGTAGGCACGTTTTTACCCACATAATCAGCTCTTATCGGCAACTCTTTGTGTCCACGATCAACTAATACGGCCAATTGAATAGAAGTTGGTCTGCCCATATCAATGAGAGCATCCAAAGCACAACGAATAGTCCTGCCTGTAAACAAAACATCATCAAATAAGACAACCGCCTTACCACTAATATCAAAATTCAGCTCTGTACCATGCACGATAGGATTATAGGCCAACGTAGATAAATCATCTCTATATAAAGTGATATCCAAAGAACCCACCGGTATTTCTTTATTTTCTATGGTTATAATTTCTTCCGCAATCCGTTTGGCCAAAGGAACTCCTTTGGTCCTAATTCCTACCAAAAGTATATTGTCCACGCCTTTATTTTTT
>JAQVYX010000069.1 GCA_029004715.1 Acidaminococcaceae bacterium
CATAGTAACAGTCATACGCGAGAACTCCGGATTCTGAGTAATGCCTACAGCGAGGCTGTCTATGTTGTAACCACGACGAGAAAACATACCGGCAACCCGCATTAACACACCGGGCTGGTTGCGAACGACTATAGATAAAACCTGCTCCATACTATACACCTCCCAAAATATAAAAAAGCGCCCCTATCTGTTCCACACAGATAGGGGCGACTAGTAACCGCGGTACCACCCTATTTTGACCTCATTGTCCCGAATAATATCTTCGGACACCGTAACATGGTGCTAACCGTCAGTTCCTACTATTATTTCGTAACTGAAGTTCCCGGGTGAGTTTTCTCAAGTTGTTTTATCGGTTTTCACCAACCACCGACTCTCTGAAAAACTGTACTTGATATTGTCCCGATCATTACTTTATTTTCAATATTTATACTCAGCACTAACGTATCATGTAGTATTTTTACATTATGACAGTTTTTTAGGCCATTGTCAATACTTTTTGTATATATTAGTTTCTTTTTTTCTCGCATTATGTCTCCTTAAATCGCTACATTCTTTACACTTTTTAATAATTAGCCTGAATTATTAACGTTTTTTATGCAACATTGTGCTATAATAAGCAGAAAATAACAAAAGAGGTGCTCCATGATCTCATTAAAAGAGCGTATAAATAACGAAGGAATTGTATTAAATAATTCCATTCTCAAAGTAGATGCCTTTTTGAACCAACAAATCGACCCTGATTTACTCATGGAAATAGGCAGAGAATTCTATTTGCGGTTTCAAGGCAAAAAAATTGACCGTATTCTCACTGTAGAAGCTTCAGGCATTTCTGTTGCCCTTACGACAGGATTATTAATGCATGTTCCTGTTGTTTTCGGTCGCAAACAACGATCTGTGCTAATAAACGAAGAGTCCTACCAAACAAAAGTTTTTTCCTTTACCAAAAAGAAAACCTCCACTGTAGTGGTCTTGAAGAAATTTTTGCCACCTGGTGAAAATGTACTTATACTAGACGATTTTCTAGCAATGGGTGAAGCATCTATGGGATTAGCTGACCTAGTACATCAAGCAGGCAGCGAAGTCGTGGGCATTGGCATTGTTATTGAAAAATCCTTTCAAACAGGAAGACAGCGTTTAGTCGACGCCGGCTATCAAGTAGAATCTTTAGCTCGCATTAAGAAATTTGAAAATAATAAAGTCATATTTGAAGATTAAGTTGCATAAAAGCTATATTTTTAAAACAAAGTGATTTTTCTTCTATAAAATTGAACAAACGTCCGTGCACAAGTTCTTTCGTACACAGACGTTTTCTTATAGTAAATTGCCAAATACATTTATGCCTTCAAATTAACCCAAATACCTGCCTTATAAAGTCTTACCCCCAAAATAGCTGCCAAATAGCAAAGTAAAAAATCTCCCGGCATCTGTAATATGCCACCATACAAAATTAATGTCCACCATGCAATTGGCGTCGCAATTACATAGTTGGAAATAATATAAAAATATGCTAACCCAAAAATATAAACAATTAACATTCCGCCTAAATTAACTCCAAGCAAATTTTTAACGGTAATATTTATTGCTCTTCGCGACATGGTGCCATTGAACCATGCCTGTAGAACAAATCCTATCAGATAGCCAAATGTTGGCTGTAAAATATAACCTGGTCCTCCACCATTGGCTAAAACCGGAACCCCGATTAATCCCAAAAGCACATAAATACCTACCGACGCTGCGCCCATCTTGCCGCCCAGTAATAAACCGGCAAGTAGCGTAAATAAAAATTGCAAAGTAAAAACATCTGTCCCTACTGGGATTTTGATAAAAGCTCCAATCGCTGTTAATGCCGTAAACAACGCACAGAGTATTATTTCTTTAGCTTTCCATTGTTGCATATCATCGTCTCCTTAAGTTACCTAATAAGGATAATATATCTTAGCAAAATTATAGTCAACCATTTATTTTTTAAGGTTAACGTTCTGTTTCCCCTTTGCAGATTAAAAACCCCTGATATTGTAATCAATATCAGGGGTTTTTATACTATTTTCTTTATAACTTAATTAAATTTGCTTTCTTTATACCGTCGATGCCTTGCAACAAGTTTAGGGTCTCTTTATTTACTTCATTATCTACGGTCATGAACATCATAGCGCAGCCATCTTTTTGATTACGACTAACCTGCATAGTTGCAATGTTTACACGGCTAGCACCTAACAATGTCCCGATTTGACCAATCATGCCAGGTTTATCTTGATTTCGTGCTACTAGCATAAAACGTTCAGGAGTCAAATCAAATTCAAAGCCATCAATTTCCGTTATACGAATATTATTTTCTCCAAAAACCTTGCCGCTGACAGTAAATACATTATCTTTGACATAAATGTTCACCGTAATTAAATTGCGTTTTGTCTCCCCCGTCATTTTGCTCTCTACAATATCTACTCCACGGCCTTCAGCTGCAAGTTCTGCATTAACATAATTAACACGTTCTTTCAAAATTGGCTCAAATACGCCCTTTAAAACAGCTCTAGTTATCATCTGCGTTTCCATTTCCGCGACTTCCCCTTGATATAATATCTCTATTTTTTCAATAGGGTCCTTCTTTAGTTGATAATAAAGTTTGCCTAATGCTTCACCTAAATGTAAATAGTCTAGCATATCTTCCAAATCATGTGGGTGCAAGGAAGGCAAATTAACGGCGTTCGGAACCATTTCACCCCTAAGCGCGCTGACAACTTCCTCAGCGATAGCAATACCAACATTATCTTGAGCCTCTGTAGTATCAGCCCCTAAATGCGGCGTCAATACGCACTCTTCCAAATCAATAAGGGGAGAAATAGGTTTAGGTTCATCTACAAGCACATCTATACCAGCACTCGCTACGATACCTTTTTTTATGGCTTCCGCTAAATCTTGCTCATTATACAAACCGCCACGAGCACAGTTAACTACGCGTACCCCTTTTTTGCATTTAGCAAATTCAGCCGCACCCAAAATGTTTACTGTCTCTTCCGTCTTAGGTGTATGGATAGAAATAACGTCAGCCTTTTTCAACAAATCATCCAAAGTCTCACATTTTTCTACTCCCAATTTTTTAAAGCGTGCATCGGCAATATAAGGATCATAAGCAATAACTTTCATTTCAAAAGCCTGCATGCGTTTTGTTACCAAGGCCCCAATACGCCCTAAACCGATAATACCCAAAGTTTTATGTAGCATTTCCGAACCCTTTAGCCCGCTGCGCTCCCACACTCTGCTCTCAATCATTTTGTGAGCCTTAACTACATTGCGCGACGAAGCCAATAGTAAACCAATAGTATGCTCGGCCGCTGAAACAATATTGGATTCAGGAGTATTAACTACGATAATACCACGTTTAGTAGCCCCTTCCATCTGAATATTATCTACGCCATTACCGGCACGGCCGACCACTTTCAAATTAGTGGCATGTTCATAAAATTCCTCATTGATTTTCGTAACACTGCGGACCACTATAGCGTCATATTTAGGAATAACCTCTAATAGTTCTGCACGAGGAATATCAAAACAAATATCTACTTCCAAACCTGCAGCATTTTTTAAAAGTTCTACACCCTTGTCAGAAATTCTTTCCGTAACTATTACCTTCATTTTTTCTCCTCCTAATTTTGCATATAAAAAAACTCTCGCGCTTGATATTATCAAATATGATAAATCAAGGACGAGAGTTATACTCACGTGGTGCCACCTTATTTCGCTGCAATGCAGCCTTCGTTTACGATATAACGGTCTGACCCGGATAGGTTGCTACCCCTATCATCTCCGGAGTGGATTCAATTCCCTAAACTACCAATTTTCACTAACCATTGGTTCTCTAAAAGTTACTAGGAAATTTACTTGGTTCCTTCATCGAAACAATTTGAAATTATCAAGCTTAGGTTACATTCTACTTCAAGATTGTAGCATTGTCAAGAATTTATGTTAAACTAGGTAGATTATTTATTCTTGCTAAAATTACATCATAAATACAGTTAATTCATTGTATCTGGCAGTATATTTTTACATCATTATATAAATCACTCAACTCCCTCAGCGACATATCTAAAATTGGCTCATACATAAAAGAATTAATATGTATATTTTCAGATGTTATAATGAGTACTCTTTCTAATATCTCTTGAATTTTTTTATCTTCCTCGTTATCTGTGAATTTAATTAACTCTTTTAATTCTCTTGTCTGATTTATATTTATTGAATTTACTTTAGTATCATCGCCAATTTTTGCTACCATAAAACGTTCAGCTTTCTGTCTAATTGCGATTGATAATATTATTTTATTTTCGATACAAATAGCGTTAGATGTAGCACTCTTTACTACTTCTTCTGCTTTTTGAAACAATAGGTCTATAACTTTTTGGGTAAGATTTGTATACTTAAAATTTTCTATACTTCTTCCCCACTCTTTGTTATACCACTCTATTAGATCACTAATTTGAATATTATCCGTTGCTTTAACACCATCGCCACCATTTTTTTTATAGTGAAGTAAATTTGTTAAATTTATATAGGTTTTATCTTTATTGCCTCTAGTATATTCAACTATATTTCTTATAAATGCAATGGAAGCTAAAAAAATGTTATCGTTTGTATAAATTTTATCGCGCCAAAAATTAAAAACATTTTCAAAATATTCTCCCTTAACCAATTTTATTCCATCATCACTTTTATCGACAAAATACGACGTTCCTTTAATACCACAGCGTCCAGCTACCGTTCTATAAAAATCGAAATTATGTGTCAATATAATAGGTGACAAAGAACCTTGCTCAATTATTCCCTTTAAATATTCTATTATTGCATATTTATTGCGATAGTCAAAAGAATCCGCTATATCATCAACGACCAGAATAGTTTTTCTCCCCATTTTTTTTCTTGCTTCAATTTCAAAGATAATATTTAATATATACAAAGCTTTTTTCTCACCATTGCTAAGATGCTGCATTAACACATCTTGTTTAACATTAACTACTCTACCTCTGTCTTTATATTTAAAGACCGTTGTTGGTGCTTCACTTTTTAAAATAACATCCTCTTTATTTTCAATTCCAATAATAAATGGCATATTACTAAATCTTTCGTTAAACTTTTTTACTATTTCATCCCACGTTGCTCTTTGAGCTTTCGCTTTTTCAATTATCGCTAAAAGCTTTATCTTGTTATTTTGGAAATTCAATATTGCTTCTTGGAAAATACTTCCACCAGCAAATAAATATGCAATCCATATTTTCTTTTTCAACTCTTCTACATCACCAAGTTCAGAAATTATTTCTCTATTATTAAAAATGTATTCCCTAAGTGCTTTTGTTCCAATCTTTTTGCTTAGCATTTCATCTATTTTTTGAAAATCCGAATCCATTTCAGTATCTAAAATTCTTTTTTTCTCATCAACTATAATTTGCGCAAATTCTTTTTCACCAATGGCATCCTTAGCATTCTCTAGCAAAACTTTATGTTTTGCTGCAAAAAAACCATCTTTTTTTAATATATTTACGACATCATCGGCATTATTATGGTCAAAAACTTTTTTAAACACATTAGACTTGATTAATAATTGCTCGTATTTTTCAATATATGTTTTTATTAGTCGAATAAAATCTTTATCCTTTAAAATTTTTTCAGTATCAATATTAAAAAGCTTACTATATTGAATATTAGAAAAATCAAAATCATGCTTATCCTTATAAGTTAAATATACTTTCTCAAGGCAATCATAAATGTTTTTTTTCTCAAATTTGAAATCTTCAGCTAAAATTAAATATGCATCCCTTTTTCCAGAAAGACCCGTGAGTTTTTTATATACATCTGCCATTTTGCTGTTAATTTCAGCTGAAATATCTTCATATTCCTTTTTTAAATTTTTATCGGCTAATAAAACTGTAATGTTACCTGATTTATAATTTTCACAATATGGTTCAATAACTAATATTTCTTCTTTCAATAAATCTGACCCTTGCTCATCATTGTATTTAGCAACTCTAGTGGTTACTCTATCTGGATAAAAATAGTCTTTTGTTTCCTTCTCTAATGCTATATCACTTAAAGTATTAGCAAAAGATGTTTTCATTATTCCATTAGGAGCATAAATCAAGTACGCTTTTTTTTGCTCATCAAACTCAAATGTTTGTATAAAGGAAGAAATTCCATAGCAATTTTTTAAATCAAGATAAATTTTATTCATAAGTGCAACTCCAATATTTCATAGTATATTAAGAAAGTCGATTATATTTATTAACTACTGGACCAAACAATAGATTATTTATTAAGGACCCTTATTGTATTAATTTAGATATTACAAATTATTTCAATCATGCCTTTGTCATTTGGATTATAGTCTGGCCTTATTTGAGTAAAAAATTCACCTGTCCATTTTAACCCGGAAATCTTTTCTAAACTAAAGAGCTTCCAGCCTTCTTTTTCTCCGCTTCCACTAAATCCATTAACTTGAAATGCTCTTAATACTAATTTGCCAGTTTTACTTTTTCCATAACAATATGGCTCTACAGTTCTTTCACCTTCTGTATAACTAAATTTTAGCATTTTCTTGTTTTCAATTGCATCACAAATTGTTTCTTCCAAAATCTCACCTCATTATTGGGTCCTTAACAAATAATTAATGTACCAAAACAACAAACAAGCTAACCGTCCGGTATTTTCACCTGGCGGTTAGCTTGTTTGTTGTTTTTATAATAAAAACTCCTAATCATAGAAACTCATCTCCACTTTAATTTATCGTTAAAGAAGATACCCCTGAATTGTTTCATATAATTTATGTATGCAATTTTGTATTTTAAAACAGTCTTTAATGTAAATATCCGTATTTACAGCAAATGCTCCAAATATCTTTTGTTTAAAACTTCCTAATATTAAAATTTTTTTATAAGAAAAGTATACCGTTATTTTATAATTAAACTAACCCTTTGTCAAATAATTATTTACAGTTATAAAGCACACATTTAAAAATATCGGCATCAACCATAATAACCATTCTACAAAAATATACACCGCTACCTCAGGTTTTTATAAAATAGTATCCACATAATAATTTATTTCAGCAACATCGAAATTACTTACCAAATCTCCCTCAAATGTTCCCTGTTTTTCTTTAGTAAACAGTTGAATTGCTTTATCATAATTAGGTGCCCACACCGAATTATTATAGTGTCCACTATCAAGTATCCTATTGTTGTATAAACATATGAGTTTTTTATCATAGGCATTTGCCAAATGTACAATAGACGTATCAGTCGATATGACAAGATCCGCTTTTTTTACTATATATGCTGCATTAAAAAAATTGTTAAGCTTGTTTATGACTACGCATTCTGGCAAATTTATGGTTTTTAGGCAATGTAATTGATAGGGTTCACCTACTATTATCATCCTTACATTTTCTTTATTGTTCAAGTGATTTGCTATTGCCACAATTTGCTCTAAAGAAAAATCTCTATGCTTTCTTGAGGCGAATGGGTTCAAGCATACTATTTTTTCCCCTCTAAATTGTTCTAAAAAAGCTTCCGTCTCCTCTGCATATTTTAAAGGTATGTCAATTGTATATTTCATTTTATAATCACATATGCCAATTGCATTCAAAAAAGCATCCAATCGCTTAGAAAAATGTTCGTTTTTCCCTTCATATTTTATTGGTATATCAAATATTTCAAAGACATCATTGAACCCCGCCAGATATCTAGGTTTAAATATTTTGTACAAATTCAAGCTTAACAAATTATCCGCAAGATAGAACTCCTGGCAAAAATCTATCAGCAAATCATAAGGACCGTTTCTAATTGCCTTCTCTAACCTGGTGGCAGATAACGCCTTCTTATTTTCTATAAGAAAAATCCCATCTACCAATTTTGCTTCTTTAAATAACATAAACAAGCGTTTTTCTACGAGGATAGTAACCTCAAAGCCTTTGTCCTTAAGCGCTTTTATTAAACCTGTAACTACAATGGCGTCACCGAAGCCACTATTGCTCATAAAAATAAGAATTTTTTTGCATTTTTTTAATTCATCTTTGATTACCGGTACTTTACGCGATTTATAATATTTTTTCAGTATAAACAACTTAATTGCCCGAATAGTTTCTATTCTTTGCCAATTTAAAGCTTTAAGTCTTTTTTTTATATTCATAAAGGCATTCCCTCTGTCTTTGTAATATAAATAACTCTAATTCCTATCTTCGCCATCTTCTATGTTAAGTTCCGATGCCTTATTCAGGCGTTTAGTAATAATACGGGTTCTATCGGCAGTGGTGTCTAGTTGGTTCTGGGCTTCTTGCAATTTTTTTTGTGTTTTTTCCAGATTATCAGCAAAAGTAGAAAAGTCATTTTTCAAAGTAGCTACCATTTTCCACACCTCACCGGTTTGTCGCTCAATAGCCAAGGTTTTAAACCCCATTTGCAAACTGTTAAGCAGGGCCGCCAAGGTAGTTGGTCCCGCTACTGTAACTCGATATTTTCGTTGTAATTCATCTAGTAAGCCCGGAATACTTACCGCTTCCGCAAATAATCCCTCAACAGGCAAATACATAACGGCAAAGTCCGTAGAATACGGCGGGCATATATATTTATCACGAATGTCTTTAGCCTCGCTCTTAAAACGCAGCTCTAATTGCCTAAGTGCAGTCGTTGCTGCCTCTACATTTGCTTCTTCCCTCGCTTCTATGAGCCTTTGGAAATCCTCTTGAGGAAACTTGGCATCAACAGGCAACCAGACCGGTTGTCCTTCTACCTTGCCCGGAAGTTTCAAGGCAAACTCCACGCGTTCACTGCCGCGAGGTTTAATAG
>JAQVYX010000070.1 GCA_029004715.1 Acidaminococcaceae bacterium
TATTACCCCTGTTCTTCGGTTTAAATGGCGTATGGTGGACCATACCTACAGCCGAAGCTACAACACTATTGTTATCGCTTATTTTCTATCACCTATTTATTAAAAATTACTGTTACCGTTCCTAACTTTTGAAAAATGACTAGGTTTATGTACGCTTTAAGCTGAATAATTTAGACACAAAGCTATGTCTCTAATTAATTTTACATTAATTTAGAGACATAGCTTATTTTTTTCCAACTTGTTTTCTTTTAATTGGTGCTTGTAAAACACCAAAATCCACCCCTCTTTTATATGTACTAAAGGTACCGTCAAGTAGGCATACATCTATCACATCGCCACAAAGTTCATAACCATTTAATTTTAACCAGCTTACTAAATGTTCAAGATTAGCAGTATCTGAAGCTGCTCCATATTTATACATGCAAGCATACGCACCACTTGGAATGGATACTATTCCTTCCGTACTTTCTTCCCAATGCGATAAAAATATGCAATGCCTAGCATCTTTGAGCCAATTTTCTTCCTTGATTGAAGCGAACTTGATAATAGCACCAATATTACCTGTAGCAAGTATATTTCTTTTTGCTATATCGTCACTTATACGTATACCCAAACATTCTTTTTCTTTACTTTGCCCTGTTAGTATATACTCAGCATAAATTGCTTGCCTAGCTGCTATTCCTTGGATAAAGGGTGCACCTATTATCCCCATTTTTTCACCATCTATTGCTTCTTCATACACATCAATGCGCTGATTTAGGCAGTCTCGCAATCTATTTAATCTATTAATTTGAGCAACAAGCAATTTTTGTTGTTCTTGCATAAGAACTATTTCTTTTGTTGGTGAAGGTGCCTCTAAATGTTTTGCAATACTTTGCAGTTTTACACCCATAGATTTCAAAAAACAAATTTTACTTAAATAGGGAATTTGCTCTTTGCTATAAAAACGAAAGCCCTTTTCATCAACTTTTACAGGCTTAAACAGGTCAATATCATCATAATAAATAAGCGTTTGCCGCGTAACCCCCTGCAATCTTGCCATTTCACCTATAGAAATCAGTTGTAACGTCGTCATCACTCCTTATATATGTAAATAATGGCCATCGCTGATCGAAGGCGATGGCCATAATAAAGGTGGAGGAGAAAGAATTTGTCAAAAGCGCTGCTTTATTGTAACCAAATTGCACATATAAAAGTCTTTTATAAATTTTTCCGTTACCAAGAGCAATTAGTCTGTCTAGTACATATCCAGCCTAATTGTCTTAATACTATTCTTCTTTAACAGCTAATTTAGGGGCTGTCCCTGTACCTAAATCAAATCTCTTCGAAACAAAACCGTACAGTGTCCACCCAGCAAAAGTAATAAGAGATCCATACGTCATAGCCTCAAGTCCTGCAGCATATAAAGCATATAAACTGTAGATGGACCCAATAAATGCCATGAAATTAGCAAATCGTGCTTTTTGCGGGGTAAGACCTGCTTTTAACTGAATTACAGATACTGCCGCCATAGAAAGTAAATAAGGGATAACATTAGTGACCACAGCTAAATCAACTAAAACATTAAATTGTTTTGTTAACGATGGACTGATAGTAGTCAATGCCAAACAAGTTTGTAGAGTAGTAATAATAAGCATGGCTGCCAAAGGAACACCAAATTTGGTAACTTTTTTTAGAATAGCAGGGAAATAACCTTCTTCTGCTGAACTTCTAAAAACTTGAGCAATAGTAAACTGCCAGCCCAATAGCGAACCAAAACACGACATCACCATAAGCGCAGTAACAATTTTACCGGCAGTGCCACCAAGCATTGTGGCAAAAACCAGGCCAAAAGGCGCCGTAGATTTAACCAAGTCCGCATTAGGAACAATGCCAGCCATAACGTTAGTTGACACTATATAAATAACTGCGGCTCCAAGCGTACCTCCCAGCACAGCAATAGGAATGTTTTTCTCCGGATTATCAACAGCATCTGTATTCGCACATGCCGACTCCAACCCCAAAAACGCCCACAATGTCATAGAAATAGACATGCTTATTGCATCAAAACTAGGAATATTGTTAGGATTCCAAGACTTAATATACATGTCACCACTGAACCAGAACCAGCCAAATAAACTCAACCCAAGTACAGGTATAATGACACCAAGAATTGTAAAAGAACTGATTTGGCCTGTAATCTTAGCTCCACCAAAATTCAAAACGGTAGCTAACCAAAGTGTAGCAATGGTCCAAACACATACCATAATCGGTGTTAGGGCCGCGCCAAAAAAATCAGACCCATACCCTACTGCCGAAATCGCAATAGCGGTATTTGCTATAATGAGAGAAACGCCATAAGTATAGTTTGCTAAAAAGTTACCGGCTTTGCCAAAAGAATACTCAGCATAACCGCCCATGCCACCGGACTTTTTGCTAAACATGCCACATTTAGCGAAAGCATAAGCCAACGCCATTGAACCTGTAGCTGTAACCAACCAAGAGATGATAGACATTGTTCCTACTTCTGCAAGCTTCGCCGGCAGCATAATAATGCCAGAACCCATCATGTTAATACCAGTTAAAAATGTCAACTGCATAACGCTCATTTTATTTTTTTTTGCTTCCATCAATAATTCACCCTTTCTCTGGATGTTTTGTCAAAAGCTTATTTTTGCAAAACATATCCATACGCCCTCACACAGTCGCCTTCTTTTTGGAGATATACGCCTTGAATTTCGGGGGCAAAACCAGGGAATTTATTAATGCTCTCTTCTAAAGTCAAGAAGTATTTCTGTGTAGTTGTATTCCACCTTTCACCGGGGTTTACACAAATAATTCCGGGAGGATAAGGTAATGCGCCTTCCAAAGCAATCCTGTCAACAATATCTGTCAAAGGAACTAATTCTGTTTCATTCCTAATCAATGCCCATTGTGCTTCCTGTGGGGTCATCGCTGCAACAGGAAAAGTTGCTTTTCTAAACATGGCCTTTTGCAAATCCTTAACAGCATTTCCCTTATAAAAATCATGCATCTCTTGACAGAGCCTACGAATTGTATAGCCTCTGTAACGAGTCATATTTGCTTTATATAAAGTTGGTAAAACATCATCAAGTGCCCAATCTTCTTTTATAGCCAATTCAAAACGTGCTATCTGAGAAACAAGGTTTTGCAACTTAGTCGGATTTTCAGCCGGTGTCATTAAGAATAAAATTGAATTCAAATCGCATTTTTCCGGAATAATTCCATTCTCTCGCAAATAATTAGCTAAAATAGTAGCCGGAATACCAAACTCTTCATAAGAACCTGTATCCACATTAATTCCGGGCGTTGTCAACATTAGTTTGCAAGGATCCACAAAATATTGATTTTCGCCATAGCCAGCAAAAGCATGCCATTTTTCACCTGGATGGAAATTGAAAAATTCTAAGTCTTTGGCCATTACATCTGTATCATAGCTTTCCCACTTTTTGCCCCTAACCACAGGAGGTATAAACGGTTTAATCATGGAACAAGACGATATTATCTCTTTACGAGCATCTATTGTCATTTTCACACAATCAAGCCAAAGTTTTTGTCCTGCAGCTCCACTTTGAATTTGAGCATTAACATCCAATGCAGCAAAAAGAGGATAGAAAGGACTAGTCGAAGCTTGGAGCATAAAGGCATTATTAAATCTTTTATGATTGCAGTATCTTTTTTGTCCTTTAATATGTTTATCTTTCTTATGAATTTGAGATACTTGTGAAAACCCAGCTTGTTGTTTATGCACCGACTGCGTAACAATGATACCTGGGTCTTCCGGTGTCAAATCTAACAACAATGGGGAACAATCTCTCATCATGGGAATGAACTGTTCATAACCTACCCAAGCAGAATCAAATAAAATATAGTCGCAAAGTTTACCAATCTTATCAACAACTTGTCGTGCATTATAAATAGTTCCGTCATAAGTACCTAATTGAATGACAGCCAAACGGAAAGGGCGTTGTTCTTTTGCTTTCTCAGGATTTATTTCTGCTGCCAATTCGCGCAAGTACTTTTCCTCAAAGCAGTGTTCATCGATGCCACCAATAAATCCAAACGGATTACGAGCAGTTTCCAAATAAACCGCACTAGCACCAGCTTGAGTTAAAGCTCCTTGTTGAATTGATTTATGGTTATTTCTATCATATAAAACCAAATCCCCAGGAGCTAGCAAGGCATTTGTAACTACCTTATTAGAAGCTGATGTCCCATTTAATACAAAATACGTTTTGTCTGCATTAAACACCTCCGCTGCATGAATTTGCGCTTCGCAGGCACAACCTTCATGAATAAGCAAATCGCCAAGCTTAACATCGGCATTACAAATATCAGAACGGAATAAATTTTCGCCATAAAAATCATACATATAACGACCTGCAGGATGCTTGCGAAAATATTGTCCACCTTGGTGGCCTGGGCAATCAAAAGCAGCGTTACCACTGTTGACATATTCGCTAAGCGCCTTAAAAAATGGTGGTAAGACATTTTCTTCATACTGGGTCGCAGCAGCATCAATACGTCTGCTATAAAGTTGCAGGTCAAAATGCTCTGTATCCATTACATTACAAATTTTCCCCACCAATGAATCATCTATTGGTGTACCATTAACTAAAAAAACAAACAACGGGATATCAAACTTGGTATCTAATACAGCTTGAGCTTCTTTTGTGTGTTCGCTAGTTAAAACAACAGCAGACACATCTGTAAAGTCGGTATTTGTAACTTCAACCAACTCACGATCAGTTGTAAAATAATCTTGGACCCCTGGTGCATAAGCAATCTTTAAATGTTTCACTTGATAACCTCCCATTATAAAATATAAAAAGTATCCTTTGTATGTGTGATGTCCGGACACAAAAATAACCTCTCGGCTATTATTGTAATCACACAATCACCATGGTAAATTGTATGGTTACAATACAGTCAAGAGGTTTTTCGTTTTTTTTTAATTTATTTTCTTTTTTGCACTAAAGCTTGTAGCATCCTAAGATCAGCGCTATTATCACCTAGGCAAAAAGTGTTGTTTAGCAAACGAGCATCTATTATATCTCCACATAATTCATAATTATTTTTCTCAATCCATGTTAATAAAATCTCTATATATGAACCATCATAAGGCAATCCATATTTATATAAACAAACATACTCACCAACGGGAAACCTAACCAAATTATCCAAATCTCCATGCCACTGCGGCAAAAAAATAAAGCACTCCGCACCTCTAGTCCAATCCCTGCTTAACACAGCCTTCAACTTAACTAACGACCCATAACCTTTAGACGGCTCTGTACCCTTCTCAAAAAAACTATCCCTTAAACGAGAAAATGTTGTTTGAAAATTGTTCATATTTAAAGGTTGTTTGTGTTCGGTTACAATAGCTTGCCTAAATAACATTTTTTTGATGAAGGGCTTATGCATATGTGTCTTAGCGCAAGTGGCAGCTTCTTCATAAATATCAATACGTTGTTTTAAATACATATTTTTTTTACTCAATCCGGCGATTTCAGCCATAATCACTTTTTTTTGTTTCTGTAAAAGCTGAATTTCTTTAGCTGGACTACGATTTTGAAAATGATTAATAATGTCATGTAACTCAATGCCCATATTTTTTAAAAAACAAATCTCACGCAAATACGGAATTTGATACTTACTATAAAAACGATACCCTTTTTCATTAACCGTAATAGGTGTGAACAAGCCAATTCTATCATAATGTATAAGGGTCTGACGTGTGATACCATGCAATTTGGCCATTTGACTAATGGATATATAATTTTCCATAATAATCACTTCCTTATTTTTTTCATCTTATTATACACTAAGTTAAACTGTATTGTAGCAATATAGCTTAATTAGCATTTTTGAAAAATATTGTTAAGAAAGTAACAAAAAAATCTATTATCACTAGTATTTCCCACATTATTTTAGCAATACAAACAAAGACCATCCGGGGAGAAATTGCCTCATCTTTTTCGAATAGGTGCTTGAATCATGGAAAATTCTGTGTTTTTCATACTACAAAACACCTTATTTAATAAACATACATCTAATATATCACCACATAATTCGTAGCCATTAGCATCTATCCACGCCAGTAATTTTTTCATATATGTAACGTCATAATACATGCCATAAGCATATATACAAACAAATTTCCCTGCTGGAATCCTCTGTACTTTTGGTAGATTATCATCATGGTATGGCAAAAATATACAATAACGTGCTTTTTTTAAATAATCATTTTTCATAATAGAATTTTTCCACAACGTAAAACCAATATTGCAAGATACTACCATCTCACGTTGGAAAATATCTTTCCATAATTCTGCTATATAAGTTGGCCATTGCTCTCTATTTTCAGGTAAGGCGTCAGAAAATACTGCCTCGCGTTCTCCAATATAGCGTACAAAAGGTTCATAAAGCATCTTCATTTTGACGCCATCTGCTGCCTCTTCGCAAAAATTTATTCTCTGTTTTAGATATTCACGCATTTTATTTAATTTTTCTATTTGCGAAGCAATAATATCTTTCTGCCTATTTAACAATTCCACTTCTAATGCTACTTCCCTACGTTCTAACTGCTCCCTTATATCTTTCAAACTGACACCAGTAGATTTTAAAAAGCAAATTTCTCTTAATGCCGGCATTTGTCCTTTTTCATAAAAACGATAACCTCTTTTTGTGACCTTTGTTGGTTTAAAAAGCTCTATGTTATCATAATAAAGTAGCGTTTGACGTGTAATACCGTGCAATTTAGCCATTTCTCCGATTGAAAGGTATTCTTCCAATTAAAATCTCTCCTTTATTCTGTTTTCCTCCATTATACAACATTTATTATAAATACTATCGTAGCTTTCAATAAAAAAAGAGCTCCTAAAAGTTAGATTTTTTCTAACTTTTAGGAGCCTTTTTAACCAGCAAAAGTTCAACTTTCAATTAAGCGGCTTAACTTTTTCATCTCTCTATGAATAAAGACAAAAACCACAGTTGCCGATATTAAATCGGCAATAACCCCGGCATATAAGACACCATAAAGTCCAAACCAAAATGGCAGTGCGATTATTAAAGGCAAAAGCAAAATGAACTGTCGCATAAGAGATAGTATTGATGCCTTTAGTGGTTGTCCTGTTGCCTGGAAATAACTGGTAGAAATGATTTGAAACCCAGCCGTAAAAACCCCACCTAAAAACAACCGCATGCAATCAGTTGCAAAATCAAGAAAACCTGGTGCACTGCCACTACCAAAAATCTGTAAAATGGTATGAGGTATAAACATACAACAGAACCAGCCAATACAAGTAATAACAGTTGCCAACTTAGCTGCCATCTTGTAGGTAGCTTTAACACGAGAATACTTTTCTGCTCCCCTATTGAATCCTACAATAGGTTGTGACCCAATACCAATTCCAATGCATATGGAAATAAATACCATATTAACCTTCATAACAATTCCCATAGCACCAATAGCAGCATCACCACCAATAGGTTCCATATTTCCGTAATATAACAAGGAATTGTTCAAAACTATTTGCAATATAGTTGCGCTAAGCTGCACGAGCCCACTAGACGCCCCTATAGCCAGCACTCTAGTTAATAGTTCCTTGTGTGGGTGCAGAAAATCATATTTATTCAAACGCATGTTACTTTCTTTGATGAAATACCACAACAAAACAATAACCGAAAATAATTGCGCACAAGCAGTTGCCAAAGCAGCACCCAAAACTCCCCAGCCAAAACCAAAGATGAAAATAGGTGCCAATATTATATTTATTAGCACTCCGCCAACTAATGCTCGCATGGATAAACGCGGACTCCCATCAGTTCTGGCCATATTGGCCAAAGCGATTAAATAAGTCGTAAGCGGTATAATAGCAATCATAACGCTGCTAAATTGTTTGCTATATAGCATCGTAGCCTCTGTAGCACCGAACAAAGTTAATATTGGTTCCAAAAAAGTAAGGCCAACCACTACCATACAAAAACTGACCAGCAAAAGCACTGCCGCAACTGTATTAAGTATCTTTTGTGCATCTTTCGGTTTACCTTCACCTAATTTAATAGCCGCAAAAGCACTACCGCCCACCCCCAATAAGGTTCCTACTGACATAACTATAGTAACGAGCGGAAAGGCAATAGTCGTCGCCGCAATTCCCAAATAACCTACTGCATGTCCAATAAAAATTTGGTCAATTATATTGTATAAAGAACTCGCTACCATAGAAACTATGGCAGGTCCAGCAAACATTTTCAATAATTTTTCTATAGGCTCATAGCCTAATATATTTGTTTCAGCTTCTTTGCTGTTATCTGTTTCCATTATACTCTCACTTCACATTCCTAAACTTTAAATACTAACTAGATTTAGTTATTATAACATTCATTGACTACTTGGTCAAAAAGGAAAATGCAAAAAAAAAAGCCCTTACTATGAAGGGCCAAATGAGGGGCTATTTAATTCTAACAAGTTCATTGTAACATCCTTGTATACATTATGCAAGTCCCTTTTTGTAAAAAACTTTACTTTTTAGTTAAAATCTTCGCCAATATAAATAGTTCCTTCTACACCTGCATTAGGATTATCAACTATGCGTAAAACATAACGGAAAGGCAAGCTGGCCAACTTGCTAATAGTACTACCTGCCGAGGACGAAGACACCACTTGAGTATCGGCTCTAATCTCACCGGAATCCGTTCCCACTACTACAAACCCCGCCTCGCGTGTCAGATTAGCCACCTTTTCAGTATATTCTGGGTGACCACTGCAGTTTATTATTTGTACACGTACTGATTTATTGGAGGTAGCAGGCTCCGTTT
>JAQVYX010000071.1 GCA_029004715.1 Acidaminococcaceae bacterium
AGTAAGGAAAACAATAGTAAGTACTAACTGTTGGGATTGCCGGGGAGAATCAAATAATTTGGAGGTTATTATGGCAAGATTATTTGGAACAGATGGGGTTAGGGGTTTAGCGAATGCAGAATTAACACCCGAGCTTGCTTTTAGACTAGGAAGAGCGGCAGCAATTTATTTTGGCAGGCAAACTAATATTCCCAAAATTATCATTGGCAGGGATACAAGACTATCAGGTACAATGTTAGAAGCAGCGTTGTCGGCAGGTATTTGCAGCGCGGGAGGCAATGCACATTTGCTTGGCGTTATGCCTACGCCAGCCGTATCTTTCTTAACAGAAAAACTTAAGGCCAATGCAGGTGTAGTTATTTCCGCATCGCATAATCCTTTTGAAGATAATGGTATTAAATTTTTTTCTCAAACGGGACATAAATTGCCTGACACAGTTGAGGATGAAATTGAAAACATTGTGGCCAGACCTATTAACTATGAAAAAACTCCTACTGGTTCTTCGTTAGGCAGAGTTATAGAGGAAAAAGATAAAAGTGCTATATATATTAAACATATTGTAGAATGTGCTGATTACAGACTTAATGGTTTGAAAATAGTCATGGATTGTTCTAATGGCGCAAATAGTGAAATAGCACCGGCAATTTTGAGTGCTTTAGGCGCGGAAGTTATTCCTATTTTTAATGAACCTAATGGTATTAATATTAATAATGGTTGTGGGTCAACTCATTTAGAAGCATTGCAAAAGAAGGTTGTGGAATGTGGTGCTGACGCCGGAGTAGCAAATGATGGAGATGCTGACCGCTGCTTAGTGGTTGATGAGATGGGTAATGTTTTAGATGGAGACCAAATTATGCTTATTTGTGCACTTGAATTAATGAAGGAGCATAAACTTAAGGATAATGTTTTGGTAACTACCGTTATGAGCAATATAGGTTTGCATCAGGCCATGAAAAAATATGGTGGTAAATGCGTTACAACTAGTGTAGGTGACCGTTATGTTTTGGAAGAGATGATAAAAAATGGTTATAAGCTAGGTGGCGAACAATCAGGTCATATTATTTTCGCTGATTATGCTAAGACCGGTGACGGAATTTTGACTGCGGTAAAATTATTGGGGGCAATGGCCAACAATAACCAGACGTTGTCGCAAATGGGTGCTTTAATGCAGATTTTTCCACAAATTTTGCTTAATGTTCGTGTTAAAGATAAACATGGCTGGGAAGAAAATGAAAGCATAAAGCAGATAACTGAGTATTATAAGCAAGAGTTGGGAGAAAATGGCCAAATATTAGTACGGGCTTCAGGAACAGAACCCTTGATTCGCATTATGGCGGAGGGGCCTGATCAGACCCAATTAGAGTGTATTGCTGAAGCTATTGCGGCAGTGGTGCGCAAGGAGCTGGTTTAGAGTCTTTAGTTGACCAATTTGATTTTAAATAGTATGATAGTAGTAATCACAAAGACGTGCCGCATGGGAATGCCACCTGTGCGGCTTGTTGTGTGCAGGAAAGGAGCACGCAAAGGAAGATGCTTTGGATAAATAGCGCAAGTACCGTTTTAACGGTAGACGAGGAAGAGGTTAATCGATTAGTCAGCGGGTGCCTCTCGGGATACTACAACCGTTAGCAGAATACAAACCTTGCCGGTAACGGTGAGAACAAAGTTTCTGTGGTAGTTTGGCAAGTAAAATTTAGGAGGATACTACTATGTGCGGTATCGTTGGATATATAGGCGACCATCAAGCAACACCTTTTTTATTGGATGGTATGAGTAAATTGGAATATCGTGGTTATGATTCTGCAGGAGTTGCTGTTTACGAAAAGGGAAGAATTCGCATTGAAAAATGCGTAGGTCGGTTAGCGGCTTTGCAACAAAAATTAAAGGGCAATATGCCTGAAGGTACAGTAGGCATTGGCCATACGCGTTGGGCTACTCATGGGCGGCCTAGTGATGTAAACTCTCATCCACATGCTGATGCTAGTGGAGAGTTTGTGGTTGTGCATAATGGTATTATTGAAAATTACTTAGGTCTAAAGCAAGATTTACAGGCTAAGGGTCATAATTTCTTATCAGAAACAGATACTGAAGTTGTTGCACACTTGATGGCAGAGTATTACACCGGAGATTTCGAAGATACTGTTAAAAAAGTTTTAGGTATGATTGAAGGGTCTTATTCTTTGGTATTCATGTGTGCTAAAGAACCTGATAAATTGATTTGTACTAAAAAGTCTAACCCTTTGGTTATCGGCCTAGGGAATGGAGAAAACTTCATTGCTTCTGATATACCGGCTATTATTGCTAAAACTCGCCGCACTTTTATTATGAGTGATGGCGAAATTGCTACTGTTACTAAAGATAATGTGTGGGTACAAGATATTAATGGTACGCCTATCAGCAAAAAGATATTTGAGGTTAATTGGAATGCAGAAGCTGCCGAAAAAGGCGGATTTGAGCATTTTATGTTGAAAGAAATTTATGAACAACCTAAAGCTATGCGCGATTCTATGTTGGGACGCTTGTCTAAAAACAATGATGCGGTAGTATTTACTGAATTGAATTGGACACCGGAAGAGTTAAAGGGCATTAACAAGATTTTTATCGTAGCTTGCGGTACTGCCTATCATGCAGGGGTTGTAGGGAAATATTATATTGAACAAATGGCTAGAATACCTGTTGAAGTTGATATAGCTAGCGAATTTCGTTATCGTTCACCTATTATTGATGGCAGCTGCCTATGTATTGTAGTTAGTCAATCAGGACAAACTATCGATACTTTGGAAGCTTTGAAAGAAGCTAAAAGGCTGGGCGCGCGTACATTGGCGTTAACTAATGTTGTTGGTTCCTCAATTGCTAGAGAGGCAGACCAAGTAGTTTATACTTACGCTGGACCTGAGATAGCTGTTGCCTCTACCAAGGCTTATACAACACAACTTTTGCTAATGTTACTTTTGTCTATGTATATTGCTCAATTACGCAATAATATTTCAGCAGAACGTATGCAAGAATTAATTGTGGGCATCCGCGAACTTCCTGAACAAATTCACAAAATGTTGGAAAATGTTGAACAAATTAAAATATTTGCTACACAATATGGTAGTAGTGAAGATGCCTTTTTCTTAGGCCGTTCTTTAGATTATGCTGTAGCTTTAGAAGGTGCTTTGAAACTAAAAGAGATTTCCTATATTCACGCAGAAGCTTATGCTGCCGGTGAATTAAAACATGGGACTTTGGCTTTGATAGTTGAAGGCGTTCCTGTTATAGTCTTGGCAACGCAACCTGATGTATATGAAAAAACTATTAGTAATTTGCAGGAAGTTAAAGCTCGTGATGCTGTTGTTATTGGTATTGGCATGGAAGGAGACGAGAAACTTGCTCAGCATGCTGATCATGTTATCTACATACCAAAAACGGATAAATATCTAGCACCATTGGAAGCAGTATTGCCATTGCAGCTATTAGCTTATTATGCTGCCCTAACAAGAGGCTGTGATGTTGATAAACCTCGTAATCTAGCAAAATCGGTAACTGTTGAATAATAACAATAATTGCTATTAAGTACGCAAAGAAAAGCCGGCACTTCGTTTTAAGTAGAAGTGTCGGCTTTTTTCTTCTTTACACACCTTCGCCATCAAAGACGGGAATGAAGGTAATATCGGCAGCATCTTCTTCTTGGACAAAGCCATCTTCTATGCTGCTGGCAAACAAATAACTTTCTATTTCTTGATATTCTGCAGGGGTTAATTTGCGATTTATTTCTGGATAAGCGCTAGCTTTTCCACAGGGAATATACTGGTGCATAAGGCTAAACATAACCTGACCTGGTTTGAATGTTTTAGCAACCCAGTCAATAACTGCTTTGCTGTTGTCTAATTGGCCGGGAAGAATTAGATGGCGTATAATTACGCCACTGGTCATAATACCGTTGTTATCTAGTTTATAATTTCCGACCTGCTTATACATTTCGCTGATAGCGGCCTTAGCGATGCGGAAATATTCAGGGGCATTGCTATATTTTATAGCTAATTTATTATCGCTATATTTTAAATCAGGTAGATATATTTGCACTTTGTTTTTTAATCTGTGTAGAGTATCTAGAGTTTCAAAACCACTAGTATTATACACTATGGGCACAGAAAGGCTTCTAGCTAAGCTTTTTAAAACTGCTTCTGTAAAATGGGTAGGGGTTACTAGGTTAATGTTGTGTGCGCCCTTGGCAATGAGTTCTTGATATATTTGTTGTAAGCGCTCAATAGTAATTTCTTTCCCTTGTTCCTGACAGCTGATAGCATAATTTTGACAGAAGACGCAGTGCAAAGTACACCCACTGAAAAATACGGTACCGCTACCACGACTGCCACTGATACAAGGTTCTTCCCACATATGTAGGCCAGCACGTGCCACAATTGGAGCCATACCACAATGACAAGAACCAAAGGTTCCTTGTGCATGCATATTTTCCGGTCTGTCTACTCCGCACCGGTGAGGACAAACATAACATAAAGACATAATAAAATCTCCTTGTACAAACATTTTTTGTAGTATTTTTATGAAGGCTAGACTATAACCAACATATAATATTTTAACATAAATATTATTATATAAGGTTATCTGTTTATATAGTACCCATATAAAAAAGTAGGAAGTGTTTAATTTAATGATATTGTTTCCCTATGGAAAAGTTGTTTTAGTAACAGAAAAAGAAAAAACACAGGTTGTGCAAATTTTAAGAGATAATTTAAGGAAAAAGGCGATATTGCAGACGCTCTTTACTAGGTGCGATGAGAGTTGCGCCGGTTATTTAAATGGTTCTGTGCGCAGGACTAATTTTAAAATAACAACTATTCGCTGTGGTAGTAATACTTTCAAACCGATTTTTAAGGGAATATTGAAAACTGAAAATGATAAGACGGTAATTGTTATTAAAGCTCGCTTGAACATTGTTATTATAGGGTTTATAGTTGTTTGGTTTGAGTTTTATGGTAGGCTCATATTCTCTGATTTTACTAATGTTGCTAATTGGGGTGGCAAAGCAATTATCTTGCCTATCTTTGTTACGCTCCTTCTTTATGGTGCTATAGATTATTTTTTTTGGAAAGAATTCAAAGCTTTTAAAGAACAAATTTGTGCTTTACTAGATGCAGAACCAATAAAATAAAACAAACTAAAAGAACTATTATGATCTTTATTGACAAGCAAGGCTCCCAATTGTATAATTTAGGCATGGGATTATGTAACTGACGGAAGTGGATAACCACGTGGAGCATAATCATAATTAGCCGACCGTCTGGGCAGAAAGTGGCCTAGAGTGGCGGCTTTTTTGATGTATAAGAAGGAGGATTACTCTATGAAAGATTTAAAATTAAAGTATGGCTGCAATCCTAATCAAGACCCGGCACGTATTTTTATGCGTACTGGTGGGGATTTGCCTATTGAAGTGCTAAATGGGCGCCCAGGATATATTAATTTTCTTGATGCCTTTAACAGCTGGCAATTGGTTAAGGAACTAAAAGAGGCAACCGGTTTGCCTTCAGCTGCTTCTTTCAAGCATGTTAGCCCTGCAGGGGCCGCAGTTGGACAGCCAATGAGCGACACGCTCAAGAAGATTTACTATGTGGACGATTTGAAATTATCACCCTTAGCCACTGCATATGCTCGTGCTCGTGGAGCTGACCGTATGTCTTCTTATGGTGATTTTGTAGCTCTATCTGATGTTTGTGATGAAGAAACGGCGACAATGCTGGCTCGTGAAGTATCTGATGGCGTTATAGCTCCTGGATATACGGACAAGGCTTTGAAAATATTGCAAACAAAACGCAAGGGTTCGTATAATGTCATTAAGATTGATCCTACCTATAGACCAAATCCCATAGAGACAAAAGAAGTATTTGGCATTACTTTTGAACAGGGAAGAAATGAAGTTAAAATTAATAAAAAATTGCTGCTAGAAAGACCAACTAAAAATAAAAGTATTCCTGAATTAGCGCAAAGAGATTTACTTATAGCGTTAATTGCTTTGAAATATACGCAATCAAATTCTGTTTGCTATGTGAAAGATGGTCAAACAATTGGTGTGGGAGCAGGACAACAGTCTCGTGTACATTGTACTCGTTTGGCAGGAGCAAAAGCGGATAACTGGTGGTTAAGACAGAATCCCAAAGTTTTAGCATTGCCATTTAAAGCAGCTATTCGTCGGCCGGATCGTGATAATACCATTGATGTGTATATTTCAGATGACTATATGGATGTTTTGGCTGATGGCATTTGGGAACAGTTCTTTACCGAAAAACCGCAAATATTGACAAAAGAAGAAAGAAAGGCTTGGATTAGCACTTTGCATGGTGTAGCACTGGGGTCTGATGCATTTTTCCCCTTTGGTGATAATATAGAAAGAGCACATCGTAGTGGTGTCGATTATATTGCTCAGGCAGGTGGTTCCATTAGGGATGATAATGTTATTGAAACTTGTGATAAATATAAAATTGCAATGGCTATGACTGGGCTTAGACTTTTTCATCACTAAAATAGTCATGGGTGTTTTTAGGCAACTAAAAAACCCTCACTTTGTTTGTAAACGAAGTGAGGGTTTTCTTGTGTTTTCACTATGTTCTTGAAGTTTTCAATTCATTTGCAGTGAATTTTGTACCTTGCATATTAGCATCTAATAAATCTGCTTGATCAAGATTGGCGTTAGTTAAATCAGCCAAACTCAAATTGGCTTCACGCAAAACTGCATTGGTTAAGTTCGCGTTGGTCATATTGGCAGCCGTCAAATTTGCATTCTGCAATTTGGCATTATAAAGATTGCTATCAGTCAGATTGGCCGTGCGTAAATTTGCGTTATAGAGCCAAGATTGAGCTAGATTTGTAGCGACAAAATTGGCTAAAGAGCCGTTGATATAATCGAAGTTAGCTTCTTGCATATCAGCAACATAGAAATTAGCAAAGGTTAACAAAGCGTGGGAAAAATTAGTGCGAAAAGCTTTGGCACCCACCAAGGAGGCTTTACTGAGATACGCATTATAAAAATTAGCGTAGGATAAATCCGCACCGTCTAAATCAGCACTTGCTAGATAAGCGGTTTTAAGATTAGCTTTTACTAAATAGGCACCACTTAAGTTGGCATTTTCTAGAACAGCACCTTCTAAATTGGCGAAGGATAAATTTGCACCGGATAAATTTGCTCCTGTCAGATTGGCATTTTCCAACTGAGCCCCTGTTAAGTTGCCATTAGGGCAGCTTTTACTGGACAAAAGAGTATTAATATCATTTTGGTTATAGGCAGATACAGGAGCAGATAAACACAATAAAATATAAGTGAAAATTAAAAGTTTCTTCATATATGCTCCTATTCTTTTAAGATATTTACAAAGTCTTGTGGGTTCCCGGGAAGACTAGAAATAATTTTCCAGGGGTTACAGGCATTTAATTGCGTTTTAGTATAGGAAGAACCGGCCTGAATAATAAGGCAACGTGCGCCAATTGCGTTAGCACAGCTAACGTCGTGTGGTGTGTCACCAATTACTATTATATCATTAGGATCAATTTCAGGGTTTTGCACATAAATTTTCTGCAAAGCAGCTTGAGCTAGAACAGAACGATCCTCACTTATATCTCCAAAGGTGCTTAGTTGGTAGTCAAAATATTTCTCTACACCATAATGACATACTTTTTCGTAAGCAGCTCTACCGCAATTGCCCGTTAAGAGGGCAGAACGGTAGTCTTTTTTATTGCTAAGAAATTCTAATGTCTTGCTAACATTTGGCATCAAGCTTCCTGGGTGCGATGTCAGAGAGTTTGGTAATATCTTGTTATAGGTAATGAGAAGGCCTGCCGCATCTGCTGAAGAGTATTTTCCCTTAATATCAGTAAGTACATTTTTTATAATAAAGGAGTCGGTACGACCAGCTAAACTATGAGAAAATTTATAGTTTTTTTTGCCAAAACGAATGCGTATACTTTCTTTTAAGGCATCAATACCAGCCCGTTGGGTCAAAAGTAAAGTGCCGTCAATATCCCAAAATAAATATTTCATATTTCCTCCTATCCACATCTTATTGTAACACAAAACTGGCAATAAAAAAGGGTTTCCTTTTACAGAAACCCCCTTAATTTTTATAATGATTTTGGTTTCAAGACTAATTTTTTCAATGCTTCACCAGCATTTTTTGCTCGGCGGATAGTTTTAATTTGCGAACGAAGATGTGGTTTCATATCATTTAAGGAACCAAAGTCACCGCGTTGCAAAAATGTAATTTTAGATTTATCAGGTGAGAATTCTTTGCGAAGAAAAATAGCAAGCTTTTCGGGGCTAGCGGTATCGTTTACTGTAAAAATATCCGCAGCTACAAAACCTAAAACGGGATAAACATGGACGTTAATGTGTCCGCGATTGCAAGGAATAATATAAGAAAATTCACCGTCTCCTTGATCATCGTTATAATATATGGATTGTTTTTCCATACCATACTTTGTTGTAGCTCTTTCTAAAACTTCTTTTACAATGTCTTTGTTAGATATAACTAGGCCGTTACAACTATACATATCAATAGCAATCTGTGTTCCTTTAAATTTCACCGAACGTACACATCCTTATCAAACTATTTTGTGTTGTAATTATAGCGTATTTGAGAAGATGTGTCAAAGAGAATCGCAGGAGGAGCAAGGATTATAGCTATAATTCGGGCGTTTATCTAATAACGAAGAAATTAGTATTTGGTTTTGGCTACACTAAACTATTATGCTATAATGTCTAT
>JAQVYX010000072.1 GCA_029004715.1 Acidaminococcaceae bacterium
TTGTCAAAAATTGTTTGGAATATATTTTTGAATTCATGATCATAAGTTTTGGAAATAGTATCCTTGGTTGCAAACCATAAATCTTGTTTTTCTTCCAAAGCAAAATTAAAGCAAGCCCTAGCAAAACTTTCGATAGATTTATCCACATTATGCATTCCCTGAATTACTCCTGCACCGGAAAATTCATGGATTGTTTTTCTGGCAACTTCGCCCTTTTCACTTGTAAATACTAGCTCTGCTTTTCCTGCTTCCGGAACACGATACTCAACACTGGCATAAATATCCCCATAGGCATGTCTAGCAATAGTAATAGGTTTTTTCCATGTTTTGACAAAAGGTTTTATGCCTTCAACTATAAGAGGTTTTCTAAATACAGTACCATCTAAAATTGAACGAATAGTCGCATTGGGGCTTTTCCAGATTTCTTTAAGATTATATTCTTTTACTCTTGCCGCATTAGCGGTAATAGTTGCGCATTTTACACCAACGCCATATTTTTTGATTGCTAGTGCTGACTCTTCTGTTACTTTGTCATTAGTCTTATCTCTGTTTTCGATTCCAAGGTCATAGTATTCGGTTTTTAACTCAATATATGGATTTAGCAATATATCTTTAATCATACTCCAAATAATCCTTGTCATTTCGTCTCCGTCCATTTCAACTAACGGTGTTTTCATAATAATTTTGTCTGCCATTTCAATTCCTCCCTAATATTTTTACAACTTCTCTATGTAATTATTATTTAAGACTACATCATATACAAAGACATAAAAACAAAGATAACTGCACCCACAATAGTAGGAATGGCATTGCGTTTTGCCAATTCAATTGGATTAACGCCTGCATATCCTGAACATATAATGCAAGCTCCGGCAATAGGGCTCATGGTACGTCCCAAACCACCGGCTGCAGCAACAGCCGCACCTAAATGCAGAGGATCAAGTCCAAAAGACGCTGCATGAACCGTCACCGCAGTATTAAAGGAAATAGCTGCCGCGTCGCCTGAACCACAAATCGTAGCCAAAATAAACGGTCCTGCCGTCCCAGCAATTTTCGCAATAGCATGATGTGCGGACATGGTTGTAATAAGTGCTTTAACAAGTCCAATAGCATTTATCCCTGCCACAAAAATAAGTGAACATGTTACTATGCCATAAACATGACCAAAACCTTCACCCATACCTGCAAAAAAGTCTTTGCAAATATCTTTAGCAGTTGTTTCTTTATACGTAACTATAAAAGCAACAATGGTTCCTATAATCATGGCATGAGAAATAGCAAGTTTTTGCATGCCAGGTAAATACCCTGTTTTTGCCAACAATAAAAGAACTATAGGGACTACCGGTACTATGGCCATAAGTAAATTCACCTTAAAATCTTCCTTTGTATCTTCTATATCAGCAACATAGCCTCTATGCTCTTTTTTCATAACCGCAATAACACAAAGAATCGCGGCTACAACAAGAGATACTATTAGTACCGGAAGTGCTGAATAGGTGACAAATTCCATAGGAGTATGTTTAGATACTTCAGACGCAATTACTACCTGATGATATCCTGGGTTAACAAGAGGCGAACCAAAAGTGCCAAGAAAAACCGCCGATGCAGCCATAGCCGGGTGTACACCCATGCGCATCAAAAGTGGTATCAAAATAGCCCCTACAGCGGCAGAACATCCTGATGAACTTGTAATAGATATATTAATAAAAGCGGTAATCAAAACTGCGCCGGGTATAATCAAATAGCCAAAACTATGTAAATATTTAGCTAAAAGGTGTACCAAATGTCTATCACATTTCGTATATTTCATAACATAAGCAAACCCCATAGAGGCTACAATCGGCTCGATTATTTTGGCATTAGACATTGCCTTCGTAAAACCTAAAAGCGCCGCCATGGGATTTAACGCGATACAAGAAAGAATAACTCCAGCCGTAAAAAGCACTAATCTGGACTCATATCTTTTGGCAAGACAATAGATAGTACAAACTATAACTATAATTCCTAAAATCATACTAATACTCACATTACCATCTCCCTATCATAATAAAAATAGACCTGCACGCCTTTTTCAATACTAGATGAACTATCTTCGCCTCTTTTCACAAACATAAATATAAGCCAGCTTATTCATTTTTAGATTTTATGATATAATTAAACTCGATTGAGGTGTGCTATGAATAATAATGATTTGTTATTTCTAAAAATATTAGCGGACGAACATAATCTAACCAAAACAGCAAAAAAACTTTTTATTTCTCAACCGGCCATAACGGACAAAATAAAGAAATTAGAAAAAGAATTTGGAGCAAAGCTCATTGTGCGTAAACCACGTGGTATTGAATTTACCCACGAAGGTGATATATTAGCTCAATACGCAATATGTGCACTGATGGAATTTGAAAAAACCAAAGACCTAATAACAAATATGCATACAGACGAATTGCACGGTTCCCTACATATAAGTTGCTCTAATGTTTTTGCCAAATACCACCTGCCAAAACTACTGTCCGATTTTCAAAAACTCTACCCTAAAGTTGAAATAACTTTCAAAAGCGGCTTCAGCACAAACCTTTACCGAGACTTCCTACGTGGCGAAAGCCAGTTAGCAATCCTTAGAGGTGACCATCTATGGAGCCAAGAAAAAAAGTTGCTATTACAAGAACCGTTATGTATCTTCAGCGCCTTTCCACTTGATCTTGATAATTTACCAGAAGTACCTTATATACATTACAGCACTGACCCCAACCTACAAATACTTTTAGACGAATGGTGGGGAAATAATTATCAAAAAAAGCCTCATATAGTAACAGATATTGACGCCATGGATACCGGTATGAAATTAGTGCAAAACGGTCTCGGCTATACAATCTTATCCGAAAGCTGTGGCAGCGATACACCTGGGCTCTACAAATATCCGCTTAAATTACTTAATAAAGATATAATCTATCGAAAAACTTGGCTCTACTACAGAAGCAACTGCAATTCTTCTCGCATTGTTAAAACCTTTATTTATTTCATTCTTAAAAAATATAGACCCATTCCCTTATAATTATGAGTTATCTGAAAACATCTAAATCAAGTGTACTTGATATGAGATATTTGTACAAATATGGATTTTGCCTAGTCAGGCATAAGTTTTTACTTATGCCTGAACCGTGATATGAATTTAATAAAGCAATCTTGCTAATGTTCCAGCAATAAAAATCTACCAGCATAAAACCATTAGTCAATTCATTCCTATTAGAAATAGAAAAAGTGCGCAAATCCACAATACCTGGATTTACGCACTAAGCAACTCTGTTAACTAAATTGAGTATTTCATTTAGACTAAAATGTCAATGCTATCCTGCAGCCATATTTCAACACTTAATAACAAAGCAGCAAAATTTGCCTTTAGCTGTTTAATATCTTCGAAGGTTGCAGAATCCACATGCATTCCTACTGATACTAAAACCGTTGTTTTAAATTTGCTCGCTAAACGCAGAGCTGCATCTCGAGCTAACAAATCTTCTTTATGTCCTGAAATACAAAGAACCGACGCCGTAGCCGAAATATTGCCATCACTTTTTATACTTGGGCGAGGAGTTGCCAAGGCAACGGCTCCTATATGCGGTATTAATCCACCACCAATATTAACTACTATATCACTTCCACAACGAGTAACTGTAGCTTCTACAATATAGGGAGCTTTCCCTTCTGCAATATGGGTTGTAACCATCTATTTTTTACCTTCCCAAGCTATAAATTTTTTGTATTTAATATTAAACTGCATCAATATTTTACCAATAATGTGATCAATTTGTTTTTCTACAGAATTAGCTCCATTGTAAAAAGTAAGCACGGGAGGCACGACAATACAGCCACTATTTGAGGCTTTTCTTATGTTTTCTAAATGAATGCAACTCATAGGCATTTCCCTGGGTACTATAACTACTTTGCGACCTTCTTTAATACAAACATCGGCTGCTCTAAGCAACAAGTTTGTAGCAAAACCATAAGCTATTCCGCTAACTGTTTTCATACTACAAGGTATTATAATCATCCCATCTGTTTTAAATGATCCACTAGAGATACTCGCTGCCATATTCTTATTACTATGATTGTAATCAGATAGAGCGATAACGTCCTCAAGTGCAATATCCGTTTCACACTCAAAATTTTTAATAGCACCTTCCGTAACTATAAGATGTACTTCTAAATCAGGTATTTGTTTTAAAACTTTTAACATGTAATAGCCCATAATAACACCACTTGCCCCGGATATTCCTACTATTAGACGCATAATATTTTCCTTTCTGCTGCAAACATTTACTTACCACAGCCCTATTACTTTCCACCATGGAAGTTCAATTAGCAAGGTAATTATGAACAAAACTGCTGTAAATGGTACCCCAAATTTAATTGTTTCTTTTTCAGAATAAAGTCCATTGTCTTCACCACAACCGACCAAAATAGCAAGATTATGAAAAGGTAAAACAAAGTGGGCGTTAATAGCAGTATAAGCAATCATAACTGGAATAATAGTATTAATCCCCATAGAGCTTGTGAATGCCAACATAGCAGGAATAACAATTCCCATAACAGCAATAACACTACCAAAACACATATGAATTCCAATAGCTACCACTGTGATAAAGGCGCCCAAGGTAAACATATTAGTGGGAACGGTTCTTGGTAATACTGTATGGGCAATCCATGCATTCATCCCCGTTGCTCCCCCAACTCTACCAATAGCAACCGCAGCTGTTAAAAATATCAAGGTCTGGACAGGGACCCCACTCCAGCTTTTTGGATTAAGCACTCCACCAATTTTAGGCATAGCCATCATCATAGCAATAAATAATGTAACCCATCCTGTATCAATGCCATGGATAGTATCTGTCATCCACAAAATTATAGCTACAATAATCCAAAAAGTTGCACGCTTTTCAACCCCACTCATAGGTCCCATAGCTTTAAGTTTTGCTACAATTTCCGTCTTATCAACATTAATCTCTTTTGTCGGCTTAAACATTAATATAATCATAAACATAGTAATAATGCTAGTAATAATCATAGGTAAGCCCATGACCGAAAACCACTTCATCCAACCCATCGGTTCAGGTGCACAACTGATGGCTGCTAATGGATTAATTGAGGCATCCCCTGTTAAAAAAATCATAGAAACTGGAATTGACGCTGCAAAAACAGTGAAACCAATTTTAATAGCATCTTCATGAGGAATATTTGCGCTTTTAATTACTACCGCCATAACTGACATGATAAGAAAAGCTCGTGGCCACGGATGAGGTATTAAAAGACTCAAAATAAAAGTTAACACAAAAATACCGATGATAATACTTTTGAACGAAGAAACAAATTTTATTATATACTTATATGCTATACGCTCTCCTAACCCAGAATCCTTCACCGCTACTGCAATTAAAAAGGCGCCAACAATCAACCACATCATAGATGTCGTCCATGTAGAGAAAATCAATTCTGTTTTAGCAACTTTAAACACAGCTAACAAAAATAGATAAAGGCCAGAAACATAGCCTGGCTGTGCGATACCAAAACCCCAAAAAAGGACTGTCATCATAGAAAATGCAAGGCACATATGTCCAGCGTGGGACAATCCAGGAATATTTACAAAAAAAATGGCTAAGCAAACTAAAACGCCAACTATTAAACCAATAATCTGTTTATTCTTGCCCATTTCACTGCCTCCTAATCAAACAATTTTAAAATTATTTGAAGATTGCCCCAGACAAGCTGGGACAATCTTGATTCCTCATTCTCCGTCAAAATCAGGCAAGAATTTTTTTACATCGACATCCATAAAGCTTGCACGATGAAAACGAGCTTTTTCACTGTAAGGAATAGTTGCATCGTAAATAACTTTACAAGCAATTCCATGGTCACGAATACTCCAACTACAAGTTTTATCGCTAGAAGGATCTAGTGGATGGCAGCGTACCCCCGGAATCATAATAATATCTACATCTGCTTGCATCCTAGTAGTCATAGCCCATAGAACATCATTAGTGTCAAAAATATCTACATCTTCATCCACTAAAATGACAGCCTTTAATTCAGAAAAAGCCGAAAAAGCAAGCAGTGCGGCCTGACGTTGACGCCCTTCATCACTTGGTACGCTTTTCTTGAATTGAATAACTGCGCAATATTTTCCGCCTCCGCTAGGATGAGCATATACATTCTGTACACGGCCGGGCATTGCTCGTTCAATCATATCTAGGATACTTGCTTCAGTCGGAATACCCGCCATATTAACATGCTCTTCTGATGGCCCAATACAAGTTTGCATGATAGGATGAATTCTAGTAGTAACGGCTTTTACTTTTATAACTGGTACTGCTTGTACTGCTGGTCCTGTATAACCAGGAAATTCTGGCATTGCCTTGCCAGTATTAGTATTTTGGTCTTCACGTACGGTGTAATTTGGAATCAATTCACCCTCAATAACATATTCAGCATTGGCAATGCAATTTTCAGGAATAGTCAAGCAAGGCACTAATTCAACCGCTTTTCCACGAATAGCACCAGCAATAGAAAGTTCATTAAAGCCAATGGGTGTGGTTGGAGGTTCGAAACAAGATGCAATTTCAATGGCAGGGTCAACCCCAATACTAATAGAAATAGGCAGCGGTTTGCCCAGTGCCTCCGCTCTTTCACGGAAAGCACCCAAATGGCGAGCACCCGGTGTAAAAAACATAGATATTTCATCTTTACCTTGTATGCATAAACGATGAATAGTTACATCACTTTCTCCCGTTTCAACATCAGAAGCATAACACATCCCCATCGTTATATATGGTCCAGCATCTTCCGGTGTATTAGTTGGAGCAGGTACTAACTTGCGAAGGTCAAACCCTTCTTCAGTAGCTAGATGAATAACTTCTTGACATTTTGCTTTTTCTTTCCCCACGACCACTGGTTGAATCGGAGTTTTCACTGCATCTCTAAGGAAAAACCCTAAGTGTTTATAATCGGTACCTAATAAATAGCCAACCCTTTTACGACTAGCCAAAGTGCCAATAACAACCTTTGCATCTGGGTAACCCTTAATTTTGTTAAAAGTCATTGCTGGGCCAATTTTAGTAGGACGTGCAACCGTTCCGCCACTACCTACATGACGATATACACCGGCCAATTCTGCAGAGGGATCCACCTCAACGTCAGTTTCCACCATTTCTCCAGGGATAGACTTCATTAATTCTATTGCTGATCTAAAATCACATACTTCTTTTGCCATAAAAAACCCTCCTAACTGTTTATATTCACCTACATGTTGTATAGTAATATGTATAATGATTGTACAGTCAAGAGTTTTTTTTATTTTCTTATAGGAGCTTGCAACATACAAAAATCAACACCATTTTTTCGATTGTAAAAAGTTGTGTCTAACAAACAGGCATCTATAATATCTCCACATAGTTCATACCCATTATCACAAATCCACTTCATTAATTCTTCAAGATATGCCACATCATACGGCATCCCATATTTATACATACAAGCATAATCCCCGGAAGGTATTTGAATAACTCCGTTAATTTCGCATAATTCTTGTCGTGGTAGAAAGATACAAGAACCTGCACCTTCAAACCAATCCTTTCCTTTAATAGCCTTTAGTCTAATTATAGACCCTATACCTGCTGATGCTATCATTTCGGCAGCAAAAAGTTTCTGCCACAAACTCATTAATGTTACATGCAAATTTTCTTTATTAATTGGTTGAATCCATTTCGTAAAAAGAGCTTGCCGCGAATGCATGGAACGAATAAAGGGTTCATGCATTTGCGTCTCTTCGCCATCAATAGCTTCTTCATATATTTCAACCCGCTGATTTAAATATTCACGAACTTTTACAAGTTTGGCAATTTGTGAATTAATAACTTGTTTTTGCTGATGTAATAGCTGTATTTCTTTAGCCGGACACCGTTCTTGAAAATGAGTAACTATAGCATCTAACCCAACTCCCATGCTTCGCAAAAAACAAATTTCCCGCAAATATGGTATTTGATGTTTACTGTAAAAACGATAGCCTTTTTCATTAGTTTTCCTTGGTTTAAATAACCCAATGTTGTCGTAGTGAATTAAAGATTGCCTGGATAGTCCATGCAATTTAGCCATCTCGCTAACAGAAATATAAGTATCATCCATATAGATTACCTCCTTGCAAAATCATCATTTAATCTATTATAACTTATTATTTAAGTGTACAACGGTTATACACTTTGAAAAAAATTGCATTTTTTTCAAAAAAGATATTCGCAAGCATAAAAATAGCACCTTCCCAAAAATATCAGAAGGTGCCCTAATTAAGTTGATGCTGATAACATGAGTTGAATATTAAAATTGCGAACAACACACTTACGTTAAAAAAACAGAAAAATTACAAGTCCAAAACTACTTACTTTTTTGCCTCTTGCTGAGCTTTGATCATGGGTTTAATGCCGCCGGATTGCAAAATATTCATAATATATGGCGACATAGGTACTGCATGAGCTGTCTTGCCTGTAGTCTCATTTTTTATTTCACCGGTTTCTATATTAACGAGTACCCTATCTCCATCCTTAACGATGGCGGTAATGCCCTTACAAGTAATAACAGGCACACCTAAATTAATGGCATTGCGAAAGAAAATACGTCCAAAAGATTCGGCAAGAACAGCACCAACGCCTACCCCTTTCAATGTAATAGCGGCATGTTCACGAGATGAACCACAGCCAAAATTAG
>JAQVYX010000073.1 GCA_029004715.1 Acidaminococcaceae bacterium
AACTAAAGGCACAGATTATGAAAGACAAGGAAGAGATTGAAGGGCTGTTTTAAAAGCAGTTAATGGACAACTTTGGTGTCCATTAACTGCTTTTGTGCAGTATCCGCTAACGCGGAAGTGCAGCTTTTGCTCCGCAAAGTGCAGCTGTTCCTGCGGAACGTGCAGTATTGGAAGCTTCGCATCCAAAGTTAAGGAAAGTTTTTTTCAAAAACTTGAACTTATAAAAAGATAATATGTTTTTATTGTATTTTTGTTTTATAAATTCTTGCTTTCGTTTAAGAAAGCATCATTAACTTTCGGACTTGTCCGAAAAGCTGCACTCCACGAAGTGGAAGCTGCACTACGGCGAAGCCGTAACTGCACTTTGCGACAAAGTCGCAAAAGCTGCACATATTGAATAACTTAGCCGCAGGCTAACTTCACTGCTCGAAGAGCACTTCACTTGTAACGCAGTTACAACTTCACTGGAAACCCTGTTTCCACTTCACAGTTTTTCTTGCTTTCTCCCCGTAACTTATGCTATAATACTAAAGTACAAAAGAACCTTGGCGTGGTATAGCGATTCTCCAACGTATTCTACAGCTAAGGCAATTAAAAAAACAGGAGGTAAATTTATTATGATGACACCAGCTAGAAAACAAGAATTAATTGAAACTTACCGCATTAATGAGGCTGATACCGGATCTCCGGAAGTGCAAATCGCTATTTTGACTGAGCGCATTACGTACTTGACTGAGCATCTAAAGGAACACAAAAAGGATCACCATTCTCGTCGCGGTTTGTTAAAGATGGTAGGTCAACGTCGCGGTCTTTTGAATTATTTGATGGACAAGGACATAGAACGCTACCGTGTAATTATTGAGAAATTAAAGATTCGTAAATAAACGAAAAGTATATTCTAATCTAGACCTCTTACAGAAAATAGGTAAGAGGTCTTTTATTTTTTCAACAAAGTTGTCAATTTTTTTTAATTTGTAGTATAATGTTTGGGTAACAAAAAAGAGCGAAAAGAAAAGAGGAGGATGCTGAAGATGCATACGTACAGCATGGAGTTAGGCGGGAGAACCCTAACCATTGAGACAGGCAAGATTGCAAAGCAAGCAAATGGCGCAGTGCTAGTTCGGTATGGTGATACCGCAGTAGTAGTGGCTACTACAGGAACTAAAACCCCAAGGGAAGGTGTTGATTTTTTCCCATTGACAGTTGATTATGAGGAAAAAATGTACTCCGTTGGTAAAATCCCAGGAGGTTTTATTAAAAGAGAAGGACGCCCGGCTGAAACGGCTATTTTGACTTCTAGACTAATTGATAGACCAATTCGTCCTATGTTTCCGGACGGTTATCATAATGATGTACAAATAGTTGCTACGGCAGTTTCCGTAGACCCTGATAATGCACCTGATATGCCAGCTATGATCGGAGCTTCTTGTGCACTTTCTATTTCTGATATTCCTTTTGATGGTCCTATTGCCGGTGTTCGTATTGGCTTAATAGACGGTCAATTTATTGTTTGTCCTACTGTTGAACAAGCTAAGATTAGTGAATTGAATTTAGCTGTTGCAGGTACTAAAGATGCGATTTTGATGGTTGAAGCCGGTGCCAAGGAAGTATCCGAAGAGGTTATGTTGGATGCTATTTGGTTTGCACATGGTGAAATAAAAAAAATAGTCGAATTCCAAGAAAAAATACAGGCTGAAGTTGGCAAACCTAAGATGGAAGTGCCTGTTTATATTCCACCAGCTGAGCTTGTAGAAGAAATTAAAATCTATGGCGAAGCTAAGTTAAAGGCTGCTTTAATGGATGAAGATAAGCACCGTCGTGAAGAAATGGTTGACCAGGTTAAAGCTGAAATAGCACAAGTTTTCAGCGAAAAATATCCTGATAATGCTAAGGATGTTGCTTATATTACCCAGAAATTAATAAAAGCAGTGGTCCGCAGAACTATTTCTGTAGATAAAATTCGTCCTGATGGTCGGCAATTAGATGAAGTTCGTAAGGTAACTTGCGAAGTTGGACTTTTGGCTCGCCCTCATGGCAGTTCTTTGTTTACGCGTGGTCAAACTCAGATTTTAAATGTGTTGGCTATGGCTCCTCTTCGTGAAGCACAAATCCTTGATGGTCTTGGGAGCGAAGAGAAGAAACGTTATATACATCATTATAATTTTCCTCCGTATAGTGTTGGCGAAACTAAACCTATGCGTTCTCCGGGTCGTCGTGAAATTGGACATGGTGCTTTGGCAGAAAGAGCATTATTGCCTGTTATTCCTTCTGAAGAGGAGTTCCCGTATGCAATTCGGTTGGTATCAGAGGTTTTGGAATCAAATGGTTCTTCCTCGATGGGTAGTGTTTGTGGCAGTACTTTGTCGCTAATGGATGCCGGCGTACCTATTAAAGCTCCTGTCTCCGGTGTAGCAATGGGGCTTGTTAAAGATGGTGATGATTTCACTATTTTGACAGATATTCAGGGTTTAGAAGATGCTTTAGGAGATATGGACTTTAAGGTTACAGGTACTGCTAAAGGTATTACTGCAATTCAAATGGATATTAAAATTGATGGTATTAATAAAGAGATTTTTCAACAAGCTTTGGCGCAAGCTAAAACCGGACGTATGTTTATTCTTGGTAAAATGCTTGAGTGTATTTCTGAACCTAGAAAAGAACTCAAACAGTATGCTCCTAAGATTACTACACTTAAGATTAATCCGGATAAAATTCGTGACATCATTGGGCCTGGCGGCAAAATGATTAAAAAAATTGTAGAAGAAACCGGTGCTAAGATTGATGTAGATGATAGCGGCACGGTTCATGTAGCCGCAATAAACAGTGAGAGTGCTGATAAAGCTATTGCTATTATCAAAGGCTTGACAGCAACTCCTGAAGTAGGCAAGATTTACACTGGAAAAGTAACTCGTTTGATGAACTTTGGCGCATTTGTAGAATTTATGCCAGGTCGTGAAGGGTTAGTCCATATTTCACAATTGGCTAATGAGCGCGTAGAGAAAGTTGAAGATGTTATTTCTGTTGGTGACGAGATAGCTGTAAAATTAACTGAAATCGATCAAAAGGGTCGCTTAAATCTTTCTCGCAAAGCAGCATTAAATAGTAAATAAATTTAAAGTAATAAGCATATTCCGACGAAAGTCGCAAATATGCTTATTTTTTTAGGCAAAATATTGTCTTACATTTCAGCTAGTTACCATATACAAGGTTGTAAATTTTTGCTATTATATACATGTCATACTTGGAGTTTGTTTACTATAAACATAGTGTTTAATTAAGTTATTATTCAAGGTTACATAGATGTTTTGGGGAGGAAAAAACATGAATTGGCATGATAAGAGGGTGAAGTATTTTGCAATAGCAGTGATAGTTATTACTGCTGTTATTTCTTTGCAAATATTTAATAAGGTTATGGGGGCAAGGGAAAAAGCACAGAAGGCGGCCATAGGGAAAACTATTCAGGTATCTACGGTATTTGCAAAGCGTAAAATTATTAAACCGGTAATAAAACTTACAGGTAACTTGGATCCGTTGTGGCAGGCTGATATAGGAGCAAAAGTTTCAGGACACATAGAACAGGTTTATGCTAAAGTGGGTGATAGTGTAGATTCAGGACAGGTATTGGCTACCTTAGATAACGTTGAATTAAATGCTACAGCAAACAGTGCCAAAGGCAGTGTTTTTGATGCTAGGGCCAATTTGTCATCGGCAGAAATAACTTTAGCCCGTTACGAAAAGCTCTATGAAACCGGGGCTATTTCCAAGGCTGTGTTAGACAATGCACAGTTCACCCGTGATATGGCGGCTGGTAAATTAGCTGCGGCACAAGGAACATATGACAATGCTTTTTCGAAAATGAATGGTACCAGCATAATTACTCCTCACGCAGGGACTGTTGTAAAACGTTATTTCCAAGAAGGCTATTATGCGACTACCGGTACAGCATTATTTAATGTTGCTGATACAACGTCTCTTGTGGCTAAAATAAATATACCTGAAGGACAAATCGGAGGATTAGCTTTGGGGGCGAAATGCCAAGTGCAAATCCCTGCTATGAATGGGCTTAAAGTAGAAGGAACGGTTACTAAGATTGCTCAAGTTGCAGATATTCCGGCACGTACGTTTGCTGCCGAAGTAACTGTTGATAACAGCGAAAATAATTTACGTGGCGGGTTATTTGCTAATGTGCTTTTGAATATGGAAGAAAAACCCAATGCTCTGACCATTCCACAAAGCGCCATCGTTATGCGTGAAGATCAACGAACTGTCTATGTAGTTGATAGTAAAGGCCAGATAAGTCGCAAAGTGCTTGATACAGGTTATATAGGAGATGGACTTGTAGAAGTACTAAAAGGTATTAGCGAAAATGATGAGGTTGTGGTATCAGGTCAAAATCGCATTCGTGAGGGTAGTATAGTTACCATAAAAAAGGATGGTAACAACTGATGATTAGGCAATTTATACACAGACCTGTTTTTACTACTATGCTTATATTGGTACTTGTAGTTTTCGGCATTCGTGCTTACCCTAGCTTAGGTGTTGATTTGTATCCTGAAATTGATTTGCCTTTGGTTAGTGTTACGGTTACTTATACGGGGGCAGCTCCGGAGGAAATGGAAACTTTGGTAGTTAAACCTATCGAAAACAGGGTAAGCCAAGTTTCCGGTATAAAGACTATGTCCTCTACTATACGTGAAGGCTATGCACAGACAGTACTAGAGTTTAATTTGGGAACTGATGCAAAGGCTATGGCTAGTGAAGTACGCGAAAAGGTAGCTTCTGTCAGGGGTAAATTGCCGGATGATATTGATGAACCTATTATCCAACGTGTTGATTTATCCGCACAATCTGTAGTTTCTTTTACTTTGGCGTCTGATTCTCGTAGCCGAGGCGAAATTGTTCGTTTGATTGAAAATGTTATAAAAAATCGTTTACAGCAAGTAGAGGGAGTTTCAGAAGTTAATTACTATGGCGCAGGAGATCGTGAATTAAAGGTTTGGGTGGATGCAGAGAAACTTAGCGCCTACAAAATTCCGTTCCAAACTGTTTATAATGCTGTAAATAATGCTAATGCCAATACCCCTGGAGGCAGTGTAGAAGAAAAAGGCATGAAGCTTACGGTTAGAACCTTGGGTAAGTTTAAAAGTATTGATGATATGAAAAATGTAGTTGTTTCCAATAGCAACGGCAGAGTAGTAAAAATTAGTGATGTAGCTCGAGTTGATGATGATTGGGAAGAAGAAATATCTTATGCAAGGGCTAATAAAATACCGAATGTTATGATTAATGTGCAAAAACAATCGGGCAGTAACACTGTAGCGGTTATAGATGGTGTTATGGCAGCAATGAAAGAGTTAAAACAAACTCAGCTGCCGGCTGATATTAAGGTTGATACCTTAAAAGACACTTCTAAATATATTCGCGATAATGTTGCGGATGTATGGTCGGCAATTTTGTTTGGCGGTTTTTTAGCATTACTTATTACCTATATGTTTTTACAGAATTTTAGGGCAACGATCATCGGTGGTTTGGCTATACCAACCTCTATTATTGCTACTTTTGTTTTGATGCGGCAAATGCATTTTACTTTGAACAATATGTCACTTATGGGCATAAGTTTGGCTGTAGGTATGTTGATTGATGATGCAATTGTGCTTATTGAAAACATTTTTCGACATATGGAAATGGGCAAGAAACCAATTAAGGCTGCTCAAGATGCCACAGAAGAATTATCTTTAGCTATTTTGGCTACTTCCCTATCTTTGCTGGCAGTGTTCGTTCCAATCGGAAGCATGGGGGAAGTTGTTGGACAGTTTTTTGCTCAATTTGGTTTGACAGTAGCGTTTGCAGTGGCATTTTCTACTTTTTCTGCTTATTCGTTGACTCCTATGCTTTCAGCTTATTGGCTTAAGAAACCTTTGGAAGTTGGGGGAAAAACTAACCCACGTAATAAATATTTGCAAAAATGTTTAGATGTTTTTGAACGAGGATTCCAATCTTTTCGTACAGCATATGCGGAAGTAATGCATTTTGCTCTTAGAAATCCTAAAAAAATAATAAGTGCTTCTATTTTAACTTTGGCAATTAATTTTGCCCTAACACCTTTTTTAGAAGTAGAATTTCAACCAACTTATGATTCCGGTGAATTTAGTATTTCCACTACTGCCCCTACCGGTATAAGTGTTACACAAATGCGTGAATACATGGCTCCTATTGAAGAAATAATTATGCAAGAAGAGGGTGTGAGGCTTGTAGGAATGCGAATAGGTGGCACACGCGTACCTGCGAATCAAAGTACTACTGACGTAAAATTGGTTTCTGCTGATGAACGCACACACTCTATGCAAGAAATCATGGACGACTTGCGTATTAAATTTAAAAATATTACCAATGTGAAAATTGCTGTAGTTTCCGGACAAGGTGCTGGGCGTGGTGACAAGCGACCTGTGCAGATTGGACTACGTGGTTCGGATTTAAAACTTTTGGAACAATATGCTCATGAAATAGCAGATAAGATTAGACAAATACCTGGAGCTACTGATGTTGATTTGTCTACTTACGAAGCGGAACCGGAAGTTATTGTCCGTGTTAATCAAGAGAAAGCCAGCCGTGTGGGGCTAAACCCAACTTCGGTAGGATATGTTGTTAAAATGGCTTATCAAGGTGTTACTACGACGAATAATTTCACTTACACTGATGATGATTTTGATATACGGATTGAGCTGGAAAAAGATCAACAAAAGGGCATTGAAGAAATTAAAAATTTACTTATTTCATCAGCAGATGGTCAGTTTGTAAGGTTGGGAGATATTGCTAGTGTAACCTTAGAATCAGGACCAACAAGAATTGATAGAGAAGATAGACAGCGACAAATTGCAGTGTATGCAAATGTTGTAGGTATTTCAGCAGGTGAGTTAATTAATAAGATAAAAAGTGATGTTTTACCTACTGTTAATTTGCCGGAAGGCTATTATACTAAGTTTATTGGCTCTGCCGATATGATGAACAGTTCTTTTAAGGAGATTGCAAAAGCGTTAATTTTGGCTATTATCATTATATATATGGTTTTAGCTGCAGAATTTGAAAGCTTTAGCCAACCGCTTGTTATTATGGTTTCATTACCTTTTGCTTTGGTAGGGGCTATTATAGGTTTGTTAGTAACAGGATTGACAGTTAACATGATGTCACTAATTGGTTTTACAATGTTGCTTGGGCTGGTAACGAAGACCGCAATTTTGCTAATTGACTATACTAATCAAGCTCGTGCTAGGGGACTTAGTATTAGAGATGCTTTGCTTGAGGCATGTTCATTACGTTTGCGCCCAATTATGATGACCACATTGTCTACCATTTTAGGCATGCTGCCCATTGCCTTAGGTATAGGTGCTGGTGCAGAACTACGGCAATCTATGGGCGTTGTTTTGGTAGGAGGCTTGATTTCTTCTACTATACTTACGCTAGTAGTGGTGCCTTTGGTGTATATGGTATTTGAAGAATGGAAGGAAAAACATAGCAATAACTAAAAAAAGGTATCTCAGAAAATCTGAGATACCTTTTTGCTAATTTAACCGTTGGTAAATTAAGTGAAGTGCTCTTCGAGCAGTGAAGTTAGCCTGCGGCTAAGTTATGGAAGTTTTCGCATGCGAAAACTAGGAATTTATTAATTACTTGCTTTTTGTCTCTCCTAGTAGGAGAGGTGGCACCGATATAAATATCGGTGACGGAGAGGTTTGTGACTTCACGTGCAGCATCGATTTCATCGAAGTGCAGCTTTTGCTTCGCAAAGTGCAGTTGCTCCTATGGAGCGTTCAGTAAGTAGAACAGTTAAGTTGTGCTTTCAGCACAAGTGAAGTTATGCTAAGCATAAGTGAAGTGCGACTAAAGTCGCAGTGAAGTGTTAGCAGGCTAACAGTTATGGAAAGTTTTCGTTCCGAAAACTAATATGAACAAGGGAACGATACTTAGACATGGCAAAATCAAAACTACTAAACATTTCAACAGACTTAGCAATTGATATTATTAACTTATCTAGGAAACTACAGCAGGAGAAAGAATTTATTATTTCTAATCAAATTGGCAGAAGTGGTACTTCAATCGGTGCGAATATAAGAGAGGCACAATACGCACAGAGTAAGGCAGATTTTATTAGTAAATTTAAAATAGCCTTGAAAGAAGCCAATGAAACAGCATATTGGCTACACATACTGCTCAAGACAGAATGTATTGATAATGGTGTTTACAAGGAACTGAATTCTAAATGTAGTACAATAAGGTTCCTTTTAATATCTTCAATAAAGACTGCAAGTAAATAAATTCAGTTTTCGGCACGAAAACATCCATAACTTAGCCGTAGGCTAACTTCACTGGCACATAGTGTCACTTCACTACTTTTCTACTGCACTTTGCAACTTTGTTGCAAAAGCTGCACATGCCTTTCCACTTCACTGCTTTTATGTTGCACATGCTCTTCTCCTTCACTTGTAGCTATGCTACAACTTCACTGGCACATAGTGCCACTTCACTTGCATTATTCTTTACTTGTTTTTCTCTAATTCCTAGTTTTCGAATGAA
>JAQVYX010000074.1 GCA_029004715.1 Acidaminococcaceae bacterium
GTACTAGAAGGAAGCCAATCGGTAGTTTTTGATCAAGCGGAAAACAGACTGCATGTACAAAAAGCAATTATGGCGCTTTTAATGAGCGATGAAACGTTGTAGAAAACCTAATGTAAGTATATGTTATTTGTAACTTGCATTTTGTATAAATATTTTTACGTACCGCAAAAAACAGGAGGTTGTATTTGATGAAAAAAGAAAACATAAAAAAAGTTGTGTTAGCATATTCAGGAGGGCTTGACACTTCCGTAATTATTCCTTGGTTGAAAGAAAATTATAATAATTGTGAAGTTATTGCTGTTACAGCTGATTTAGGACAGGGTGATGAATTAAATCCTGTACATGATAAGGCTATTAAATCGGGTGCAAGCAAATGTTATATACTAGATTTAAAAGAAGAATTTATTGCTGATTATGTTTGGCCTACTGTTAAAGCAGGGGCTGTTTATGAAAAGAAATACTTATTGGGAACTTCTTTTGCTCGTCCATTAATTGCTAAAAAATTAGTGGAAATTGCGCTTAAAGAAGGCGCTGATGCTGTTGCACACGGTGCTACCGGCAAGGGTAATGACCAAGTTCGTTTTGAACTTTCCGTGCATGCGTTAGCTCCACAATTAGCTGTTATTGTGCCTTGGCGTGAGTGGGATATTCGTTCTCGCGAAGACGCTATCGACTATGCCGCAGCACACAATATTCCAGTGCCTGTAACTAAAAAACGTGACTACAGTATGGATAGAAATATGTGGCATTTGTCTCATGAGGGATCTGATTTAGAAGATCCATGGAATGCACCTAAAGATGATTTGTTTATTGTGACTAGTACTCCTGAAAAAGCTCCTGATAAAGCTGAATACGTAGAATTGGAATTTGAAGAGGGCGTTCCGGTTGCTGTTGATGGTAAGAAACTTTCACCAGCTAAAGTTGTTGAGACATTGAATGAAATTGGTATACGTAATGGTATCGGCATTTGTGATATGGTTGAAAATCGTTTAGTGGGCATGAAGAGCCGTGGTATTTATGAAACCCCGGGTGGTACTATTATTTATTATGCTCATAATGAGCTGGAAAATTTGTGCTTAGATCGTGCAACAAGCCACTATAAAGAATTGATTGGGATACAGTACGCAGAGTTAGTTTATAATGGAATGTGGTTCTCTCCTTTGCGTGAAGCTTTGCAGGCTTTTGTTGATGAAACTCAAAAGACAGTAACAGGAACGGTTCGCATTAAACTTTATAAAGGTAATGTAATGAGCGCTGGTGCGAAATCACCATATTCTTTGTATAGTCAAGAATATGTAACATTTGGAGCCGATGAGGTTTATAATCAAGCTGATGCTACCGGATTTATAACTTTATTCGGATTGCCTTTGACAGTACGTGCGATGATGAAACAAGGGACGTTAAAATAATGGCAAAGCTTTGGGGCGGTAGATTTAATAAAAACACAAATGAATTGGTGGATGCTTTTAATGCATCCATCAAGTTTGATAAACGCCTGTATCATGAAGATATTAGGGGAAGCATTGCTCATGCTAATATGTTGGCGCGTACAGGAATTATTCCTGAAGCTGATGGTAAAAAAATTGTCCAAGGTCTAGAACAAATCTTAGCTGATATAAAAGCCGGTAAATTCGAATTCGAGGTTTCCTTAGAAGATATACATATGAATATAGAGGCACGTTTAACTGCCGCTATTGGCAGTGCGGGAGCTAGATTGCATACTGCTCGCAGTAGAAATGATCAAGTGGCTTTGGATATGCATATGTATATGAAACGAGAAGTTACAGAAATTGGGGAGCTCTTATTAGCATTTGAGCAGGCTCTATTAACGGTAGCAAAACAAAATGAAAAAACCTTAATGCCTGGCTACACACACTTGCAAAGAGCACAACCAATTACTTTTGCCCATCATATGTTGGCATATTTTAATATGTTACAAAGGGATTTTCGTCGTTTGCAGGGAGTTTGGATTGGAGCTGATTTAATGCCTTTGGGTGCAGGGGCAATTGCCGGTACTACTTTTCCCATTGATAGATTTCAGGTTGCCGGAGAGCTTAATTTTAGTGAAGTTTATGGCAATAGTATGGATGCGGTAAGTGATAGAGACTATATTTTAGAATTCTTATCTTTTGCTTCTATTCTTATGATGCATATGTCACGGTTAAGTGAAGAGATATGTTTATGGTCTAGTACGGAGTTTGGCTTTGTGGAGTTAGATGATGCTTTTGCTACAGGTTCATCAATGATGCCACAGAAAAAGAATCCGGATATTTCTGAATTGGTAAGAGGAAAAACCGGACGTGTTTATGGCCATTTACAGGCTATGCTGGTAACATTAAAAGGATTGCCTCTAACTTACAATAAGGATCTACAAGAGGATAAAGAGGGCTTTTTTGATACTATAGATACTATAAAATTTTCTCTGGCAGTTTATCGTGATATGCTGCTAACTATGAAAGTAAACAAAGAGCGTATGGCTAAAGCTGTACACCAAGATTTCTCTAACGCTACTGACTTGGCTGATTATCTAGTGCGTAAGGGGCTGCCTTTCCGTCAGGCTCATGAAGTTGTTGGCAAATGCGTTGCTTATGCTATTGCACAAGAAAAGTTTTTGCCGGAAATTTCTTTGCCTGAGTACAAAGAATTTTCTCAATTATTTGAACAAGATTTGCTTGAAGCATTGAAACCGGAAAATTGTGTTGCAGCAAGAACTTCTTATGGCGGGCCTGCTTTTGGTGAAAATGCTAAACAAATTGTAAAAGGTGAGAATCTTTTACAAATGCAGCAACAAATATTGGTTGCTTTAAATAGTAAAATATAACTAAACAATAAAAACCGGTTCTTAGGAATCGGTTTTTATTGTTACAAGAACTTTCTGTGAAAAAGAGTGACAAGAGCTGTAAAACTTTTGTATAATATAATTCAGATATAAAAGGTGGAGGGTGATGTTCTTGTTGTCACAAATTCAAGGGGTTCTTTATACCGTAAGTATATTGGATCTTGTAGACATATTCGTTGTAGCATATTTTCTGAACAAACTTTATCAAATGCTTAAAAATACAAGAGCGGCATCTTTAGTAAAAGGTTTGCTAGTTCTATTTGCGGCTACGCTGGTTAGCAAATGGTTGAATCTATATGTTATTAATTGGTTATTGGAAAAGAGTATGACCGTTGTTATGGTAGCATTACCGGTAGTTTTTCAGCCGGAGTTGCGCAGAGCATTGGAACAAATTGGGCGCGGTAAGCTTTTTCGTAAGAGTACGGTATTAAATGAATTACAAGTCGAAGACATGCTGGAAGCGGTAGCAACAGCAGCAGATGATATGTCACGCCACAAAATTGGTGCACTTATAGTTTTTGAGCGAGAAACAGGACTGACTGATTATATTGAAACAGGTATTCAAGTAGATGGTATAATTACAACACAGTTGTTTGAAAATATTTTCATTCCTAATACACCACTGCATGATGGTGCCGTCATTATTAGAGGTGACCGTATTGTAGCAGCAGGATGCCTTCTGCCACTGACTGAAGCTCGTAATCTTAGTCAAGAACTGGGGACTAGACATCGGGCAGCAATTGGTCTGAGCGAACAGTCAGATGCTTTAGTCTTGGTAATTAGTGAAGAAACGGGAACTATTTCACTTGCCCGTAGTGGCAGCTTGCAGCGTTATCTAACGCATCAGGACATTAAAAACCTCTTGCGTCCAGCCATGAGTAAGCCTATGCTTAATTGGAAAGACAGTATCCTACTCAAGCTTAAGGGAGTCAGAAAAAGCGAAGACACCAAAGCTAAAGGGGAGGATAAAAAGCATGACAAATAATAATGGTAAAGGAAATTCATGGACAGTACGTATTATGGCTCTCTTAGTTGCTTGTGCGTTGTGGTTATATGTAATGAACGAGCAAAACCCTTTTACTACCCGTACTTTTTCGGTGCCTTTGACCAAAGAAAATTTGGTTAGTGACATGGTGGTTAATGACCTTCCCAAAGAAGTTAAGTTAAAGGTTAGTGGCCCACGGTCGCAAGTAGCAGCTATATCGGAAAATGCGCTTCAAGCTTATGTGGATTTTAAAGGCGCAGAAAAGGGTCTTGGTTCTTACACTGTGCAAGGAAAAACTCCCATAGGAGAAATAATTGAAATAAATCCAAGCGTTTTGCAGTTAACCTTAGATACACTAGGGGAAAGGGTTTTGGAAATAGAACCTCGCATTGTTGGGGTGCCTAATTCGGGCGTTACCGTGGGCAAGATGGACTTGTCACCTACGAAGGTTACTATAAAGGGAGCTAGTGAACGCATTGCTGAAGTTGGGAAAGTAGTTGTTTTAGTTGATATTAGTAATAAGGATAAGAACTTCTCGGACGAAGCTGCTGTTGTAGCTATAAACAAGGACGGCAGGGAGATGTATGATATAAAGGTAGAGCCTTCTAAAGTGGATGTTTCTGTAGAAGTGTTAAAACAACTGGCAACAAAAGAGTTCCCTATTGTGGCTGATTTATCAGGTAAATTGCCGGCAGGGCTAATGGTAGATAAGATAATAGTTAATCCTGATGTAGTGAAATTAACAGCAGAGCCCCACTTGCTTGGTAAGTTGAGTGTAATAAAGACAGCTCCTGTGGTATTAGATAAGCTAACGGAAGATGTTGAATTGAAGATGCCGCTAAATATTCCGGATAAAGTATTAGCAGAGACACATAATGTTTTAGTAGAAGTAAAATTGAAAAAAGCGGAGTGAGATATGTTATTAAGATTAAATAATTTACGAGTTGGGCTAATTAATGAACATAGTTTGCAGGAAATAGTGGCACATAGATTAAATATTAGTAAAGAAAATATTTTAGAAGTAAAAGTTTTGCGGCGTGCAGTTGATGCACGCCGCAAAAACAATATTTGCTTAGTTTATCATGTGCGCCTAGATTTAGTGGTAAGTGGTAAAAAAGTTGATATTATTTTGCAAGACAGGGACATTACAAGATGGGAAGAGCAAAAGCCAAACAAAATTAATTTTGGCACAGAAGAATTATGTAATCGCCCTGTAGTTATTGGAGCTGGCCCTGCAGGTTTAGTTGCTGCTTTAGAACTAGCAAAACATGGATATAAGCCATTAGTTTTAGAACGAGGCAAAAAAATATCTGAACGGGTGCAAGACGTTGAAAAGTTTTGGCATAAAGGCGAATTTAATCCTGCAAGCAACGTACAATTTGGTGTGGGTGGTGCAGGAACTTTTTCTGATGGCAAGCTAACTACCAGAATAAATGACCCTATTATGAGTCATATCCTAAAAACATTTGTAGAAGCTGGTGCACCTGAGGAAATTATTTATGAACAAAAACCTCATGTTGGCACGGATAAATTACGTTTCATGGTAAGCAATTTGGTTAAACAACTTGTTGAATGTGGTGGCGAAATAGTTACTGAAAGTCAAGTAATGTCATTGCTTGTTAAGGAAGGTAAGATAGAGGGTGTAGAACTTAGTAATGGTGAAAATATTAAAACAAACGCAGTGATTTTAGCTATTGGTCACAGCGCTAGAGATACTTATCAAACATTATTTGAACAAGGGGTGGCTTTGGAAGCTAAGGCTTTTGCTATTGGTGTGCGTGTTGAGCACGAACAAGCAGTAATTGACAAAGCACAGTATGGAGAATTTGCCGGACACCCTAAATTGGGAGCAGCAGACTATGCTTTAGTTTATCATGAACCGGTGTACGGTCGTACAGTGTATTCGTTTTGTATGTGCCCGGGAGGATGGGTAGTTGCGGCAACTTCAGAAAGTGGAGGAGTAGTTACTAACGGTATGAGCATGCATGGACGTGATTCCGGCATAGCTAACAGTGCTTTGGTGGTTAATGTTGAACCTAAGGATTTTGGTTCTGGACCTTTAGCAGGTATCGAATTTCAGAGACGTTACGAGCAGCTAGCTTATGAAGCCGGTGGTAAGAACTATAGCGCACCGGCACAAAGCATTAAAAGCTTTTTAGAAAAGAGTGAACCTATGTTGCATGTAGGTTTTACTCCTACATATGCACCGGGACTAGTTCCTTTCTCACTAGATAAAGTTTTGCCGGATTATGTAGCGGAGACTTTGCGGGCAGGCATTAAAGTATTTGCTCGTCGCATAGCAGGTTTTTCTTCTGAAGGTTTATTGATAGGCGTAGAGACTAGAACTTCGGCTCCGGTACGCATTTTACGTAGCGCTGAGGGACAGTCAATTACTCACGAAGGGCTTTATCCAACAGGTGAAGGAGCAGGTTATGCAGGTGGTATTATGAGTGCGGCTATGGATGGATATTATCAAGCTGTTCATGTAATGCAAAAATTTAAAAGATTCTAGGTTGATATATTATGGAAAATATGCGATCTAAAGGAATGTGGATGATTGTATTTGGGGCATCACTTTGGGGTGCATCAGGAACAGCAATTCAATACTTATTTCAGCAAAAACACTTAACGCCTCTATGGCTTCTTATGGCACGTATGATGATTGCGGGTATTTTGATGTTGCTCTATGCTAAAGTGGCTAAACAAGATATTTGGGCCATTTGGCGGCACAAAATTTATCGCTATAAAATAATAATTTATGCTCTTATAGGTATGTTTATGACCCAGTATAGTTTTTTTATGGCTATAAATTACGGTAATGCAGCAACTGCTACTGTTTTGCAATATCTTATGCCGGTGGTGGTACTATTTTATTCTCTCTGGACGACTAAACGCTTACCGGGAAAGATAGAAATAACGTCCGTTTGTTTGGCAATGCTGGGAACTTATATTTTAGTGACTAAAGGCAATTGGGAAACTTTGGCGATTTCAGAGCAAACTTTGTTTTGGGGGATACTTGCTGCTTTTTTCGCCGCTTTTTATACAATTTATCCAGGACAAATGTTAAAAATATATCCTTCCGCAGTTGTGATTGGCTGGAGTATGTTTATTGGTGGTATCTTCATAAATGTTTTTTTACAGCCCTGGCCTTTTACAGGGATTATGGATATGGATACTGTTATGGGCATGGTAGTACTTATTTTGTTTGGAACAGTAATAGCTTTTTACTGCTATTTAGAGAGTACTAAATATATTAAGGCATCTGAAGTGGCGGCACTAGCTTCCATAGAGCCTTTATCTGCAGTAGTGTTGGCAGTTATTTTCTTGAATGTGAGTTTCGGTTTAGCGGAAACAGCCGGAGTTATTTGTATTATTTCTATGGTGTTTTTATTAGCAAGACAAAAATGACCCTGACTCAAAAAAAGGAGTCAGGGTCATTTTGTCTAAAAAGATAGGAGAGAGATAGTAAGGCCGTTTTAGAAGGTGATGGTTATGTCAGACCAAATTCTTTGATCCTTGCGGCTTTCGCCGCCTTTTTCTTTAGTATCAAAATACTGCAAGGTAGCCACGGTATTTTTCATAATAGTGTAACCGACACCTACGCCATAGCCTTTAAATCCGGTTAGGGCATCATCAAAAATAGCGGCATCGGTAGTATGAGCAAAGAAAGTGGTGCGTGGTTGATTGTAGTAATTAGCAAACACTGTCATGGACCCAGGGCTTTCAGGATCTGCTTCACCCCAAGATAAACCTAAGGCATACCCTGTGCTATCGCCGTCTAGGTTATCCGTATTACCCTTTAAATAGTCGGCAGTAAATCCTATAGTGCCTACTGTTCCGTCTATTCCGGCATTCCAAACGCTGGGTTTGTCTGTATTCCATTCTGCTTCTAGGTCATCACTCTTCAACCTGTAGTAACCACCATGAATGCCTATGGGGTTAACGCTATATTTCATGCTTAACCCATAGTATTTGGCATCTGTGTCATCAATAAGTTTACCGTACATCGCAGTACCGCTGAGCTTGCCTTTGCCTAAATCTAGCTGTATTCCGTTGACGCTGTCGCCATCGGTATCCAATACTAAACCTTCAGCCATATAGGCATCATAGCGACCGGCTTTGATGCCTATGGCACCAATATTACCTTCTAGGTAAGCACGTCTAAAGATATTGTCTTCAGTAGCGCCGTTATCGTCACCAAAATTCTCAGTATTTTCAAACATACTTGTATAATGCCAATTATCATTGATTTCTCCGGAAAGAGTTAGGCGTGTACGTAGATCTGTCTCAAAACTGCTGTTACCATCGTCACCTAGTGTTTTTTTGTTAGAATGAAAGTATCTGTAGCGGGCTTCACCGGTAATATTTACATTATCCGATTTTTTTTCGAGTTTGGCAACACGCACGCCTAGAGAGTCTAATTCATCAGAAAACTCACTAACTAATTGGTCATTGGGATTAATGGCCCCTTTAGCTAGAGCTTTGGCTACTATTTGAGCCATTTCATAACGAGTCATTAAGTTGTTGCCTTTGAAAGTGCCGTCAGGAAAACCATCAACAACGCCTGCGGCGGCTAATTTAGCCACGGAAGCATAGGCCCAGTGACCGGCAGGAACATCAGAAAAAGGGTTTGCTGCGAAGGCAGTAGCGCTTACCCCAAGC
>JAQVYX010000075.1 GCA_029004715.1 Acidaminococcaceae bacterium
TTTTCTTTTAAGCCATCATCTTGTTTTTCGAAATTCGCCACTATTATTCCTCCTTCTGTTAGAATTGAAGACCAGCTTCACGAGCCGCAGCAGCAAGTGCTGCTACACGACCGTGATAAAGATAGCCGCCACGATCAAATACTACTTGTTTAATACCTTTTTCTAAGGCTCTCTTAGCAACGGTGTCGCCAACTGCTTGAGCAGCTGTCGTATTACCACCGTAATTTTCTTTCATATTTTTTTCAATGGAGCTAGCAGATACCAAAGTTTCACCGGTTACATCATTAATAATCTGAGCATAAATATTGCTAAGACTGCGATATACGTTTAAACGCGGTTTTGCTGCTGTTCCCTTAATGTTTTTGCGAGAACGCAAATGTCTTTTTTGACGATTTTCGTTCTTATCTATTTTTTTAAGCAAGAGTTTCACTCCTTCCTTTAGAAATTATTTCTTGCCTTTAGCGCCCGCTTTGCCGGCTTTACGTAAAATGTGTTCACCCTCATATCTGATTCCTTTGCCTTTGTAAGGTTCGGGTGGGCGAAGTGTACGAATTTCAGCAGCGACTGCGCCAACAGCTTCTTTGTTTATACCGGAAACAATTATTTTACTTGGAGACGGTACATCAAAGCTAATGCCTGTAGGCGGGTCCATAATTACCGGATGCGAAAACCCAAGGGTGAAATTAATGCTTTGCCCCTGCTTAGCCGCACGATAGCCAACTCCTTGAATTTCCAAGGATTTGGTGAAGCCTTGAGTTACTCCAAGAATCATATTATTAATCAATGTACGGGACAAACCGTGCAATGAACGATGGGTTTTATCATCACTAGGACGGTTTACTGTTATTACGCCGTCTTTCATTTCGATTATCATTTCTTTGCTTATTTGACGAGCCAACTCGCCCTTAGGTCCTTTTACGGAAACCATGTTATCTTCTACCTTTACTGTTACCTCTGCAGGAACAATAATAGGAGCTTTACCAATTCTTGACACTATGAGCACCTCCTGTCTTTAGAAGTTTTACCAAACGTATGCTACTACTTCTCCACCCAAACCTGCTTTACGAGCAGCCTTGTCAGTCATAATTCCCTGAGAAGTAGAAATAACTGCAATTCCTAAGCCACCGAGGACTCTAGGCAATTGGTCTTTTTGAGAGTAAACTCTCAAGCCTGGTTTAGAAATACGTTTAATACCGGAAATTACTTTTTCCTTATTAGCGCCGTATTTCAGGCTAACACGGAGAATTCCTTGTTTACTATCCGTAACAACTTCATAATTTTTAATAAATCCTTCATTTTTTAAAATCTCTGCAATAGCAGTTTTGATTTTAGAACCTGGGATTTCAACTTTATCGTGATGGACCGAATTTGCATTACGAATACGTGTAAGCATATCGGCAATCGGGTCAGTCATAACCATACTTAAATACCCTCCTTCCAAATTTGCTGCTATTACCAGCTAGCTTTTGTTACTCCCGGAATAGCACCTTTGTAACTATATTCCCGGAAGCAAATACGGCACAGGCCAAATTTACGCATGTAACCATGTGGTCTACCACAAATTTTACAACGATTATAGCCACGAACCTTGAATTTCGGTTCTGCTTTCCATTTTTCAATCAGGGCTGTTTTAGCCAAGGTATTCCCTCCTTACTTATGCGCTAAACGGCATGCCGAGAAGCTTCAACAATTCTCTTGCTTCTTCGTCAGTCTTAGCAGTAGTGACAATAATAATATCCATTCCGCGGACTTTTTCTACTTTATCATAGTCTATTTCCGGGAAAATTAATTGTTCTTTCATACCCATGGAATAGTTGCCACGACCATCAAAGGACTTGGGGTTTACACCACGAAAGTCGCGTACGCGAGGCAATGCAATATTCATGAGTTTGTCAAGGAAATGATACATACGTTCTCCACGAAGGGTAACTTTTGTACCAATAGGCATTCCTTCACGTAATTTAAATGCAGCAATTGATTTCTTTGCTTTAGTAACGACTGGCTTTTGACCTGTGATAACTGTTAAATCTGCCACAGCAGAATCAATAGCTTTGCTATTGGTAACAGCATCGCCGCAACCGATATTGATAACTACTTTTTCCACTTTGGGAAGTTCATTAACATTCTTATAATTAAATTTGTCCATCATACCTTTAACTGCTTCGGACAAATATTTTTCTTGCAATCTGGTAACTGCCATCAGTAATCCTCCTTTCCCGGATTTTATTTATCGATTACTTCTCCACATTTTTTACAGGTTCTGGCAAAGCCGCCTGCAACTGCGGTTTTCTTAATACGAGTAGGCTTCTTGCAAGCCGGACATACTAACATGACCTTGGAAGAAGACATAGCAGCTTCCTTAACAATGATACCACCTTGAGGATTTGACTGAGATGGTTTAGTGTGACGTTTTACTTTATTAATACCCTCGATTACAACTTTTGCTTTCTTAGGTAACGCTTCCACAATTTTGCCCTGCTTGCCTTTATCCTTGCCGGATAAAACAAAAACGGTATCACCTTTTTTTACATGCATTTTAATTGCAGTAGTCATGTTTGAAACACCTCCTTATAGTGCGTTAGTTTTCTTGATAATTAGAGCACTTCCGGTGCCAGCGAAACTATTTTCATATAGTCTTTATCGCGCAACTCACGGGCTACAGGCCCAAAAATACGAGTGCCACGAGGAGTTTTGTCATCTTTAATAAGAACAGCCGCATTTTCATCAAAACGTATATATGAACCATCAGGACGACGGGCTCCCTTACGAGTACGTACTACAACTGCCTTTACTACCTCACCTTTTTGGACAACGCCACCTGGTGATGCATCTTTAACAGCACAAACAATAACATCGCCAATTCCGGCATATTTACGGTAAGAACCGCCTAAAACACGGATACACATAATCTTCTTAGCGCCGGTATTATCACCAACATTAAGGATAGTTTGTTGTTGTATCATGGTTTTCCCTCCTTTGCTAATCGTTGACTAGCAACTAATTATTTTGCACGCTCTAGAATTTCAACTACACGCCAACATTTATCTTTAGATAAAGGACGAGTTTGCACAATTTTAACGACATCGCCAATATGTGCTTCATTGTTTTCATCATGCGCCTTAAATTTTATTGTGTGCTTAACACCTTTTTGGTAAAGAGGATGTTGCACCAAACGATCAATAGCAACTACAACTGTCTTTTGCATTTTGTCGCTAACAACTTTGCCGACACGTGTTACACGCATATTTCTTTCTTCTGCCACGAAATGATTCCTCCTTCGCTTAGTTTTAAAACTAGTTAAGCGTTAACTTCACGTTCACGTTGAATAGTTTTGATACGAGCAATGGACTTCTTTACTTCTCTGATTTTCATCGGATTTTCACATTGTCCGGTTGCCATTTGAAAACGCAAACCGAAAAGTTCATCTTTCAAACCAGCTAATTTACTGTCTAATTCAGTTTCAGACATATCACGAATTTCTGTTGTTTTCATTAAGCTTCACCACCCACTCCATTTTCTCGTGCGGCGACTTCGGCCTCCAATTGGGCTTTGGATACAAATCTGGTCTTAATAGGTAACTTATGACCTGCAAGACGCATAGCTTCCTTGGCAATTTCTTCAGTAACGCCGTTCATTTCGAACATAACGCGACCTGGTTTAACAACTGCCACCCAATATTCTGGAGAACCTTTACCACTACCCATACGGGTCTCAGCCGGTTTTGCTGTAATAGGCTTATCCGGGAAAATCTGAATCCATACTTGACCGCCACGTTTAATGTAACGAGTCATTGCAATACGAGCTGCCTCAATTTGGCGATTAGTAATCCACGCCGGTTCTAAAGCAACCAAACCAAAATCGCCGTGAGTAATTCTATTACCACGCATAGCTCGACCTGTCATACGGCCTCTATGTTGTTTGCGATGTTTTACTCTTTTAGGTAGTAACATTATTTTGCGCCCCCTTCTTGCATTTTTGGAGCAGCTTTAGCTACTTCTTTGCCTTCAGGAAGAACTTCACCTTTATAAATCCATACCTTTACACCAATACGGCCATAAGTTGTATGAGCTTCAGCAGTACCATAATCTATATCAGCACGTAAAGTATGCAACGGAATACTTCCTTCACGATAGGTTTCGCTACGAGCGATTTCAGCTCCGCCCAAACGACCGCCTACTTGAACTTTGATTCCTTTCGCACCCATACGCATTGTACGACCAACACATTGTTTCATTGCACGACGGAAAGCTATACGGCGTTCCAATTGAGATGCAATGTTTTCAGCAACCAAAATTGCATTCATATCAGGTGTTTTGATTTCAACAATATTGATATCAATATTGCTATCAGTCATTTTCTTCAAATCGCCTTTTAGTAATTCTATATTACTGCCTTGACGACCTATAACCATACCAGGTTTAGCGGTATAAATAGAAATACGAGTTTTTTGAGAAGCTCTTTCAATCTGTACACGTGCAATTCCTGATAAAAACAATTTTTCTTTAATGAATTCACGAATTTTAATATCTTCTAACAAAAATTTTTCATAGTCTTTGTCGGCAAACCATTTGGAATCCCAATCTTTGATAATGCCTATTCTAAGACCATGTGGATTAACTTTTTGACCCACTATTGTTTCCCTCCTTTACCAGGATATTATTTTTCTGCTACCGCTATGGTTACATGGCTAGAACGTTTTAAAATTTTAAACGCCTGTCCACGAGAGCGGGGATGAATTCTTTTCAATGTAGGCCCTTGATCCACACAAGCACTGGATACAATTAAGTTATCTACATTCATGTCAAAATTATGTTCAGCATTCGCAACTGCAGAGTGCAATACCTTCTCAATAACCTCAGAACCGATCTTTGGGGTATGTTTGAGGATCGCGTATGCTTCACCCACAGATTTACCGCGAATGATATCAATTACGATGCGCAATTTGCGTGGTGCTATGCGAACATATCTGGCAATAGCTTTTGATTCTTCCATCGTTTTTAGCCCCCTTTCCACTATTATTTAGCTGCGGCTACTGCTGTGCTCTTATCTCCATGACCTCTAAACAAACGAGTAGGAGCAAACTCTCCTAATTTATGACCTACCATATCTTCAGTGATATATACAGGCACATGCTTACGTCCATCATGCACAGCTATTGTATGCCCTAAAAAATCGGGAAGAATAGTAGAACTGCGAGACCAAGTTTTCACAACTTTTTTCTCATTTACAGCATTAAGTGCATCAATTTTTTTTGTAAGACTTGCATGGACATATGGTCCTTTTTTTATTGATCTGGACACTATGTATGCCTCCTTTCTCTAATTCTGTTATTTCGTTCTACGTTTTAAAATAAGCTTAGAAGACGCTCTCTTTTTAACACGGGTACGAGTACCGAAAGCACTCTTGCCCCAAGGAGTAACCGGGCGTTTACGACCAACTGGAGAATGACCTTCACCACCACCATGTGGATGATCGTTAGGATTCATTGCTACGCCGCGGTTTGCAGGGCGAATACCCAACCAACGAGAACGACCAGCTTTACCAATAGTAATATTTTCATGGTCTATATTGCCAACTTGCCCTATGGTAGCACGACAATTAATATGTATTTTACGAATTTCACCGGAAGGCATACGCAACAAAGCATAGTCGCCTTCTTTAGCCATTAATTGAGCAGCCGCACCTGCACTGCGCATTAACTGGCCACCCTTGCCAATTTTCATTTCCACATTATGTATCATGGTACCAAGTGGAATGTTAACTAAAGGTAAGCAATTACCAACCTTTATGTCGGCTTCAGGACCACTTACTATTACATCACCAACTTGCAAACCAAGAGGAGCAAGTATATAACGTTTCTCGCCATCAGCGTAGTTCAACAATGCGATATTGGCACTACGGTTTGGATCATATTCAATAGTAGCAACTTTTGCCGGTATGTTATCCTTGTTACGTTTGAAGTCGATAATGCGGTATTGTCTTTTGTGTCCACCGCCTTGATGGCGAACTGTCATTTTACCAGTATTATTACGGCCGGCATGCTGTTGTAGTTTATCTACAAGAGGACGATGCGGCTTGTCTGTTGTAATCTCTTCGAAGGTAGAAACTGTCATACTACGTCTCGAAGGAGAATACGGATTAAAGCTTTTTATAGCCATTTTTTTACCTCCTTAATGCGAATTACATTCCTTCGAAAACTGGGATTGTATTGCCTTCGGCAAGTTTTACAATCGCTTTCTTGTAATCGGAACGCTTGCCTATAGATTTGCCCATGCGCTTGGTTTTGCCAAATACACGGATAGTATTTACACTAACGACCTTTACTTTGAAAATAGCTTCTACTGCTTGGCGTATTTCCACTTTATTAGCTCCAAGAGCTACTTGAAAGGTATATTTGTTATCTTGCATCATGGCGGAAGTTTTTTCCGTAACGATTGGTTTTACTAATATATCACGAGGATTAGCAGCCATTATGCGAGCACCTCCTCAATCTTTGCTACAGCATCTTTAGCCAATAGCACTTTGTCATTATGAAGAATATCAAAAACATTCAAGCATGCATTAGAAAGGGCTTTTACCTTAGGAATGTTACGGGAAGATTTTTCCACATTTTCATTCGCACCGTCTGTGATAATAAGAGCTTTCTTTTCAGCAGATTCAAATCCTTTTAACATTTCAATAACATTTTTTGTTTTAATTTCGTCAAATTTCAAACCATCAACTATAATCAGCTCACCAGCTGCCACCTTTGATGATAATGCACAACGAATGGCCAAACGACGAGCCTTACGCGGCATTGCTTTAGCATGGCTGCGTGGAGAAGGACCAAAAACGGTACCACCACCAACCCATATTGGGGAACGAGTAGACCCACTACGAGCACGGCCTGTCCCTTTTTGCTTCCAAGGCTTACGACCACCACCGCGAACTAGTCCGCGAGTTTTAGTAGCATGAGTACCTTGACGCTCATTAGCTTGTTGCATAACAACTGCTTGATGCACAACAGCTTCATTCATTTCCACGCCAAATACGTAATCCATTAATTCTATTTCTTCTCCGGTTTTTTTACCGGTCATATCGTATACTGATAACTTCGGCATTTAAACGCCCTCCTTTCTTTCTCTTATATCTTATTTAGTTGCTTTCACAACATTAGGTTTTATAGTTTCTTTTAAAATTACAAAAGATCCCACAGCTCCTGGAATAGAGCCACTAACTAAAATAAGATTGCGGTCCAAATCAACTTTAGCAATAGTTAAACGTTGCACCGTTACATTAGCTCCACCCATGCGGCCCGGTAATTTCTTACCTTTGATAACTCTACCACCAGGGCCGGAATGCATTGGTCCATTAGAACCAGGTTCACGATGAGACTTAGAACCATGTGCCATTGGTCCGCAAGCGAAATTATGACGTTTAATAGTACCAGCAAAACCTTTACCACGAGAAACACCCGTAGCATCAATCATTTCTCCTGCAGTGAAAAGATCAGCTGCGATTTTCTGTCCAACTGTATATTCAGAAGGAGCAGGCAAGCGCAATTCTCTGATAAACTTAACCGGAGTTACGCCGGCTTTATCAAAGTGGCCTTTCATTGGTTTGTTCATATGTTTTTCTTTTAAATCGCCAAATCCAAGTTGAACAGCATTATATCCATCTGTCTCTTCGGTTTTATTTTGAATTACTATGCAAGGGCCGGCTTCCACAACAGTTACCGGAATCATCCTACCATCAGCTTCAAAAATTTGGGTCATACCTAATTTTTTGCCTAAGATTCCTTTAGCCATTATCGCACCTCCTTACGCTTTTATCTCGATATCTACGCCAGCAGGAAGATCTAAACGCGTTAAAGCGTCAATAGTCTTTGCCGTTGGCTCCAAAATGTCAACAAGTCTCTTATGTGTGCGCATTTCAAATTGCTCACGAGAATCTTTGTTTACATGTGGAGAACGTAGTATCGTATAAATATTTTTTTCTGTAGGAAGTGGAATGGGACCGGAAACTTGAGCACCGGTACGTTTCGCAGTTTCTACAATCTTTGCTGCACTTTGATCAAGTGCTTTATAATCGTATGCTTTTAAGCGTATTCTAATCTTCTGACTTTTTGCCATTGTTAACTTCCTCCTAATCGTCACGTTTCTAAGAACGGACATACTCCGTGAAAATCTCCCTGTCATTAGCAGGCAAGCAACCTCTCACTTCATCGCAAGACCATACAAATAAACATAATAAGATGAGGGGTCTTTTAACCCCTCATCTGGGCTTAAAATTATTTTTCTTCTATTGCTGTAACAACGCCAGCACCAACAGTGTGACCGCCTTCACGAATAGCGAAACGCAAACCAGCCTCAATGGCAATTGGAGTGATTAGTTCAATCTCCATTGTTACGTTATCT
>JAQVYX010000076.1 GCA_029004715.1 Acidaminococcaceae bacterium
AAGAAGATAAAGCTATTGTTGATGAAGCTCCTAAAGCTGTTAAAGAAAAAATCAGCAAAGCTGATGCTGATGCTCTAAAAGCTAAACTTGAAGAAGCTGGCGCTTCTGTAGAAGTAAAATAATAGTTATATATTGAAGGCTCTCAGCTTTGGGAGCCTTTTCTTTTTTAATTTTAGCTATTGACATTTTTAACTACTAGTGATAAAATGGCTTACTACAATGATTTATAATATAATTTCACAGAGACACGAGGGTTCAGTGGTTGAACATCGCGTTTCCGCTCACGTAGAGGAGATGGAGCACGATATTTACTTGGACAAACGAGCGGGACTTAAAAACTTTTTTTTTGAGGAGCCTGCTATTTTTTTGTCTCTTGTCGTGTTTGCACCTCCAAAAATAATTTTATAAGGAGTGAGTCAATACATGTTTAAACCGGTTCCAACTGGTGATAGGATTCGGTATAGCTATGCCAGAATCAATGAAGTACTGCAAATGCCACATTTGATTGATATTCAGAGAAAGTCTTATGAGTGGTTCATAAGAGAGGGGCTTGGTGAAATCTTCAAGGATATTTCTCCTATTAAAGATTTTACTGAGAACTTAGAACTTTCTTTTGAAGGCTTCACTTTGGGCGATCCTAAGTATGATGTTGAAACTTGTAAAGAACGCGATGCTAGCTATTCCGCACCACTAAATGTAGATGTTCGCTTATTGTATAAAGAAACAGGGGAAATTAAAGAATCCAAGGTATTTATGGGGGATTTCCCGCTGATGACGACTACGGGTACTTTTGTTATTAATGGTGCCGAGCGTGTTATTGTTAGCCAGTTAGTAAGAAGTCCAGGCGTTTATTATAGCGCGGTTATGGATCCCATTGGCAAGAAAATTTATGGGACGACTGTTATTCCTAATCGTGGAGCATGGATTGAATTTGAAACTGATTTAAATGATATTATTTATGCTCGTGTTGATAGAACGAGAAAACTTCCGGCAACAGCTCTTTTGCGCGTCATGGGACTTCCAACCAATGATGATATTTTGGCATGTTTTGGTGAACATCCTTGTTTGCTGGCAACATTGGCAAAAGATGCTACCCATAATGAAGAAGAAGCATTGTTGGAAATTTACAAAAAATTACGACCGGGCGAACCTGCAAACTTAGAAAATGCACAACAACTTATTCGTAATACATTTTCTGATTCCAGACGTTATGATTTAGCTAACGTTGGCCGCTATAAAGTAAATAAAAAAATGAATTGGCGCAGGAGCCTTTTTGGCAAGGAACTTATGGAGCCAATTTGTGCCAAAGATGCAGATGGAAAAATTGGTGAAGTTATACTTAAGACCGGTACAGTTATTGATGATGATGCTATTGAAAAAATTGAAAGCAGCGGAATTTACAGTCAGCCTGGCTATGATTTTGCTATTGTAAAACATATGGAAGCGCCTGAAAAGGTTCTTTTTACTACTGACATTGGCGAAAAAGTTAGAGTTATAACTTCAGATGATGTTGTCGTTTCCTTTGGCTATTTATTAAATCTTATGGATGGCATGGGTTTGCCGGATGATATAGATCATTTAGGTAATCGCCGTGTACGTAGTGTAGGCGAACTTTTACAAAATCAATTCCGTATTGGGTTGGCTCGTATGGAACGTGTAGTTAAAGAACGTATGACTATTCAAGATGTAGAAGTTATTACACCTCAGGCTTTAATTAATATTAGACCTGTCGTTGCCTCCATTAAAGAATTTTTTGGTTCTAGTCAGTTGTCACAATTTATGGATCAAAACAATCCTTTGGCCGAATTGACACATAAGCGCCGCTTATCTGCATTAGGACCCGGTGGTTTATCCCGCGAGCGCGCAGGCTATGAAGTCCGCGATGTACATCATTCACATTATGGTCGTATGTGTCCTATTGAAACTCCTGAAGGACCGAACATTGGCTTGATTGGTTCTTTATCTACATTTGCTGTTATTAACCGCTTTGGTTTTATGGAAACCCCTTATCGCAGAGTTGATAAAAAGCATCGTAAAGTAACTAATGAGATCGTTTATTTAACTGCGGATGAAGAGGATAATTATATAATCGCACAAGCGAATGAACCTTTGGGCGAGGATGGTTCTTTCTTAGAAGAGCGCGTTACTGCTCGTGATAAAGATGCCGTACTTTCTATTCCGCCGGAACTGGCAGATTTTATGGATGTATCGCCTAAGCAAGTTGTATCAATAGCTACCGCGCTTATACCTTTCCTTGAAAATGATGATGCTAACCGTGCTCTGATGGGTGCTAACATGCAACGTCAGGCTGTGCCTTTATTAAGTACTCAAGCTCCTGTAGTAGGAACAGGTATGGAATACAAGGTAGCCGTTGACTCAGGTGTTTGTATTTTGGCCAAAAATGCCGGAGTAGTAAATAGCGTTACCGGTGATAGTATTGTTGTTAAAACTAAAAACGGCGATTATGATGAATACAATGTTTTGAAATTCAAACGTTCTAACCAAGGCACTTGTGTGAACCAAAGACCTATTGTCCATAAGGGTGATAAGGTAGTAAAAAACCAAGTGTTGGCAGATGGACCGGCAACGGATCATGGAGAATTATCATTGGGACACAATGTAGTTGTAGCATATATGCCATGGGAAGGCTATAATTATGAGGATGCAGTACTTTTAAGTGAAGATTTGGTAAAAGCTGATGTTTTTACTTCTATCCACATTGAAGAGTACGATTGTGATGCCCGTGACACCAAGTTGGGGGCCGAAGAAATAACAAGAGATATTCCGAATGTTTCCGAGGAAGCATTAAAAGACTTGGACGAAGGCGGTATTATTCGCATCGGTGCTGAAGTTCGCCCAGGAGATATTTTGGTAGGTAAAGTAACTCCTAAAGGAGAGACGGAACTTTCAGCGGAGGAACGCTTAATTAGAGCAATCTTCGCAGAAAAAGCAAGAGAAGTACGGGACAGCTCTTTGCGCGTACCACATGGTGAATCCGGTATTATTGTTAGCGTTAAAATTTTCACGCGTGATAATGGTGACGAATTACCACCTGGTGTTAACGAGCAAGTGCGCGTACATATTGCACAAAAACGTAAAATTTCTGAAGGCGACAAGATGGCAGGACGTCATGGTAATAAAGGTGTAGTTTCTCGTATTTTACCACGTGAGGATATGCCGTTCTTACCAAATGGCGAACCGGTACAGATCGTTCTAAATCCTTTGGGCGTACCTTCGCGTATGAATATTGGACAGATTTTGGAAGCACATTTAGGTTGGGCAGCATGTGCTTTAGGTATGAAAATTGATGCTGGCGATAAAAATATTATTAGTGAACTAGAGCAAGCTGGCTATGACACTGAAAAATATGGTATTCCCAAGACGGTTAATCATGCAGTTCCTATGGCCGTACCGGTTTTTGATGGTGCCCATGAACAGGATATGAACAAGACCTTGGCTTTATCGGGTATTGATGCTAGTGGTAAGACTGTTTTGTATGATGGCCGTACCGGTGAACCTTTCGATAATCAGGTAACTGTTGGTTGCGTTTATATGTTAAAGCTCCATCATCTTGTTGCTGATAAAATACATGCTCGTTCTACTGGGCCGTATTCCTTAGTTACCCAACAACCCTTGGGTGGTAAAGCTCAGTTTGGTGGACAGAGATTTGGTGAAATGGAAGTTTGGGCATTAGAGGCATATGGTGCTGCCTACACATTGCAAGAAATACTTACTGTTAAATCCGATGATGTTGTTGGCCGTGTAAAAACCTATGAAGCTATTGTTAAAGGAGAAAACATTCCTGAACCGGGTGTGCCTGAGTCCTTCAAGGTTCTTATTAAGGAAATGCAAAGCATAGGTCTTGATATCAAAGTATTAAATGAAGACGAGGAAGAAATTTCCTTGGAAGATGATGAAGATGATGTCAATATCAACGATGTTGCAAGGGAATTAGATATGGACGTAAAGGGCGAGATTCCGGCCGTAGTTGCAGCAGGAGTTAACAAGGATATCGATAAAAGAAGCTTTGACGTTATAGCTGATATTGGGAATATGAATTTAGATAACATAGATGGTAAAAACAAAGACGATGGAACCGATGATGGCTCCAAAGACGATCTTGAGTAGAAGGGAGTGAGCAATTCTTGTTAGACGTAAACAATTTTGATTCAATGCGGATAGGATTGGCTTCACCTGAAAAGATCAGAGAATGGTCCTATGGGGAAGTTACAAAACCGGAAACAATTAACTATAGGACTCTTAAGCCAGAGAGAGACGGTCTGTTTTGCGAAAAAATATTTGGACCTACGAAAGACTGGGAATGTCACTGTGGAAAATACAAAAGGATTCGTTACAAAGGAGTGGTTTGTGATAAATGTGGCGTTGAAGTTACGCGTTCTAAAGTTCGTCGTGACCGCATGGGTTCTATTGAATTAGCAGCTCCTGTTTCTCATATTTGGTATTTCAAAGGTATTCCTAGTCGTATGGGTGCAATTTTGGATATTGGGCAAAGAGCTTTGGAGAAGGTCTTATATTTTGCCAGCTACATAGTGCTTGATCCAGGTGACACTAATTTATCAAAAAAACAATTGCTATCTGAGGCTGAATACATAGAAAAACTTGATGAATGCGGGAATAATTTCCGTGTTGGTATTGGCGCGGAAGCTATTAAGGAATTACTAAAAGAAATAAATGTGAGTGAGCTAGCTGTAGAGTTACGTGCCGGATTAAAGACAGAAACTAGCATGCAAAAACGTCGTAACATTGTCAGAAGATTAGATGTTTGTGAAGCTTTTCTAAAAAGCGGTAATCACCCTGATTGGATGATTTTGGATGTTGTTCCTGTTATTCCTCCGGATTTGCGCCCAATGGTGCAATTAGATGGTGGACGTTTTGCCACTTCCGATTTGAATGATTTGTATCGTCGAGTTATTAACCGCAACAATCGTTTAAAAAGGCTGCAAGAACTAAAAGCTCCTGATATTATTGTACGTAATGAAAAACGTATGTTACAAGAAGCTGTAGATGCATTAATTGATAATGGTCGCCGTGGCCGCGCCGTAACCGGACCGGGTAATCGTGCTTTAAAATCATTATCGGATATGTTAAAGGGTAAGCAAGGACGTTTCCGTCAAAATTTACTAGGTAAACGTGTTGATTATTCAGGACGTTCTGTTATTGTGGTTGGTCCTGAATTAAAAATGCATCAATGTGGTTTGCCGAAAGAAATGGCACTAGAATTGTTTAAGCCTTTTGTTATGAAAAGATTAGTTAGTGATGGTACTGCTAATAATATTAAGAGTGCTAAACGTATGGTAGAACGCGCAACTACAGTAGTGTGGGATGTATTAGAAGATGTAATTAAAGAACATCCTGTACTATTAAATCGTGCCCCTACTTTGCATAGACTTGGTATTCAAGCTTTTGAACCAATATTATCTGAGGGTCGTGCTATTAAATTGCATCCGTTGGTTTGTACTGCATATAATGCGGATTTTGATGGGGATCAGATGGCTGTTCATTTACCGTTGTCAGCAGAAGCACAAGCAGAAGCTCGCGTTCTTATGATGTCTGTTAATAATATTTTGGCTCCTAAAGATGGTAAACCAGTAGCGGTGCCATCACAGGATATGGTTTTAGGATCGTATTATCTGACCATATTTAGAGATAAAGCTAAAGGCGAGGGCATGCGTTTTACCAGCTTTAATGAAGCACTTTTGGCATATTTCCATAAGGCTGTTGCTTTGCAAGCCAAAGTAAAAGTTTTAGTTCCTAACTCTGAAATTTATCCTGAAGCTTCTAATGAGGGCGAAAGCTTAATAACTACTTCTGTTGGTAATATTATATTTAACGAAGAATTGCCTTTAGAAATGCGTTACTATTCTAAAAATGCCGATGGCAGTTGGTTGTTAGGAAAACTAGCTGACAAAAAAGAACTTGGTCGCTTGGTGGCTAAAGCACACAAGCTTTATGGCAATTTTGGCACCGCCGAAATTTTGGATAAAGTTAAAAAATTAGGCTACGACAGTGCTTGTAAGGCTGGGATTTCCATTGCTATTTCTGATATTAAAATCCCTAAAGAAAAAGCAGGAATTTTGGCTGCAACTGAAAAAGAAATTGATAAAGTTGAAGTTTTGTTCCGACGTGGTTTGATGTCCTTTGATGAACGTTATCGCAAAGTTATTGGTTTATGGACCAAGACTACAGATGATGTAACTGACGCGCTCATGAAAACAACGTTGGATCAATTCAATCCGGTATATATGATGGCTAATTCCGGTGCCCGTGGTAATACGCAGCAGATTCGTCAGTTGGCCGGTATGCGTGGTTTGATGGCGGATCCGTCAGGTCGCATCATTGACCGTCCAATAAAAGCAAACTTTCGTGAAGGTTTGACAGTTTTGGAATACTTTATTTCTACACATGGTGCCCGTAAAGGTTTAGCTGATACAGCTTTGCGTACGGCAGATTCAGGGTACTTGACTCGCCGTTTGGTTGACGTTGCACAAGATGTAATTGTTCGTGAAGATGATTGCGATGTTGTGGGCCTTGACCTTGTAAAAGAGCGCACTCGTTATTGTAAAGCGGCTATTGGTGCTAGTCAGACCAAGTTGCATGAATATATCATAGGACGTCAATTAGCTTCCAGCGTTGCCAATACTGAAACCGGTGAACTTATTGCCGAGGCAGATACTATGATTAGCGAGGATTTGTTCAATAAACTTCATGCTGCAAAAGTTTTGGAAATTCAGCTATATCCTAAAGATGAAACTGGCAATGATGAAGTTGAAACTCTAAAAATCAATGTCAGCGATGAAGAAGCAAATCATGTGTTTAGAGAGCATATGATGCACCACTTCTTAGATAAACCTTTGGCTGAAGACCTAATTAATACTGAGGGTAAGATTCTTGGTAAAGAAGGTGAGCCATTTACTAAGAAACTCATTAACGCAGTTTTAGCAGATGGACATATTCGTGAATTTAAAGTTCGCAATAATACTATCGAGGGCATTGAGATTGAGGCAATTACTGAAGGTAAAAATAATCAAACGGTTATTGAATCTTTAAGGGATCGTATAGTAGGCCGTAATTTGGCAGAAAATATCGAAGATGCTGATGGCAAGGTACTGTATAGGATTAATGATTACATAACAGACGAAATAGCTGATGAAATTTCTGCACTTCGGAAAAAAGTTAAAATTCGTTCTGTGCTTAACTGTAAGTCTCATTTTGGTGTTTGCCGTAAATGCTATGGACGTAACTTAGCTACAGCAAGGAATGTAGATGTTGGTGAGGCTGTTGGTACAATTGCCGCCCAATCTATCGGTGAACCTGGTACGCAGCTTACAATGAGAACATTTCATACAGGTGGTGTTGCCGGTGATGATATAACACAGGGTTTGCCACGTGTAGAAGAATTGTTTGAAGCACGAAAACCAAAACATCCTGGTATGCTTAGTGAACACAAGGGAACGGTAAGCTTGCACGAAAAAGAAGGTACTCGTTTTATTGTGATAACTACTGCTAGCGGTGAGGAAGAATCTTACCAAGTGCCTTATGGTTCTAAAATACATGTGTTTGATGGTGATGAAGTAAATGTAGGCGACCGTTTGACAGAAGGGTCATTGAACCCACATGATATTTTGCGGATTAGTGGTGTAAGAGCTACGCAACGCTATTTAGTTCAACAAGTTTTGGGAGTTTATAAATCTCAAGGTGTTGAAATAAATGATAAGCATATTGAAGTAATGGCCCGTCAAATGATGCGCAAATATCGTATCGACGAAGCTGGTGACACTACTATGTTGCCAGGTGAAATAGTTGATGTTGCACAATTTGAAATTGAGAATGAGGAAGCTATTACTGAGGATAAAGAACCTGCAAAGGGTCATCCTGTGCTTTTGGGTATTACTAAAGCCTCGTTGGCTACTGACTCCTTTTTGTCAGCTGCATCTTTTCAAGAAACAACTCGTAATTTGACTGATGCTGCTATTAAAGGTAAAGTTGATCCTCTTATTGGTTTGAAAGAAAATGTTATTATCGGTAAATTAATTCCTGCCGGGACCGGCATGAGTCGTTATCGCAATATCAAAATCAAGTACAATAATATAAAACCTGTAATTTAAAAAGTTTTACATAATATTTGGTTAATAGGTAAGTATAAAAAAGGCAGTAGACAACAAAGTCTACTGCCTTTTTTGGTGCTAAGATACTTAAAAAAACATGACAAAAATAATAAAACATTG